>JAHRWJ010000043.1 GCA_019090185.1 Immundisolibacteraceae bacterium | reverse complement strand
TCTTCGCCGCACATGTCGTTGGGGCCACGGGCACCATAAAACAGATGCAACTTGACATCATCCATACCCTCTGCCGCATCCAGACCGCGAGCGATTGAGAGCATCGGTGCCAGGCCACTACCGCCGCCAATACAGACGATATCCCGGGGCGAATCGGTACGCAGGTAGGCCATGCCATAAGGACCATCGATCTCGATCTCGTCACCTTCGCTAAGATCAAACAAAGCGTTGGTGCCCTTACCATTGGGCACCAGGCGGATAATGAATTCCCAGGTGCCGTCTTCGTTACCAATGTTAGACATGGAATAGGCACGACCACCCTCAACACCCGGCAGGTTCAGCAGCGCATACTGACCGGGCTGAAAAGCCGAAAAGCCATTGGCAGACTGAAACCGAAATTCGCGAATATCACTGGTCAAGTCGCGGATCATTTCCAGCTTACCCATAAACCGCTGCGGGTTAGTCTGCGGAATAAACTCATCCATGGTGATCATTTTGATCACGCTGTCGGCCTTGGGCCGGCACTGGCAAGCCAGCATTTTGCCGCGTTTTACATCACGAGGGTTAAGGCCAGGAGCCTCTTCCCACATGTTTTCAATTTCGCCTTCAATCAATTCAAATTTGCAGCTGCCACAACCACCAACGTTGCAATCATAAGAAAGACCAACGCCAGCACGCTGGCCACCGCGTAGAATCGCGTCATCTGCTGCACATTCAAAAGTATCGCCAGTCTGTTGGACCTGGATTTTATAGCTATCACTCATGCTAGATCTTCTCCTACTGCTATTTGAGTCTATTTCCTGTTCCGAGACTAACTATTAGCAGCCCGGAAAAATTTACAAACCGACTTTGGTCTAATTTCTGCTGCCAAATTCTACCTTTTAACCAAACCTGGTAACAGTTCAGCCTCTATCAGATTCATTATTAATACGATTAACCGGTTAACCGGTTAATCGGCTAAAACTCAGTCCGCTGCAACCAGAGACAACCGCCTGCGCTGGCTTTGTCGATCACCTGCAAAAATTCATCATGCGCTGCAACCGCCTCGCTATCAGCCCGAACCACCATCAGCGCTGGTCTATCGCTGGGTAAGCCTATCCCAGCCCCATTGCCCACAGCCCCGCTACTCTTACTCTGCTCATCAAGCACCAGGGTGCCCTGGCCACCGGTCATCGCCAAATAGACATCGGCGAGCAACTCAGCATCGAGCAACGCGCCATGCAGCTCACGTTTCGAGTTATCAATCTCGTAACGCCGGCACAGAGCGTCAAGGGTGTTGCGCTGACCCGGGTGTTCAAAACGGGCCATTTTCAAGGTATCGAGCACCTCGCAACGTGAGGCTACTTTATCCAGCGCCGGCTTTAATAACGAAAGCTCGTAATTAATAAAACCAACATCAAAAGGCGCGTTGTGAATAATTAATTCAGCACCATCAATAAAAGCCAGAAAATCCTCGACCTGATCGGCAAACCGGGGCTTATCGGCCAACATCTCGTTGGTAATGCCGTGCACTTCCATCGCACCCGCATCGATGTCCCGCTCAGGGTTGATGTAGCGGTGAAACCGGTTGGCGGTGAGCCGCCGGTTAACCATCTCAACACAACCAATTTCAATAATACGGTGACCGTCTGCTGTTGAGAGCCCGGTGGTTTCCGTATCCAGTACCACCTGTCTCACGGTTGAGCGACCCGCAAACCCAGTACCTCATCCACCCCTATGTTGGCTAGATCATCGGCCCGTTCATTTTCAGCATGGCCAGCGTGGCCCTTAACCCAGGTCCATTTGACCTGATGATTCTGCAGCAAGCTATCGAGCTGCTGCCAGAGATCAACATTTTTCACCGGCTTTTTACTGGCGGTCTTCCAGCCGCGCTTTTTCCACTGCACCAACCACTCCTGCATACCCTGAAGCACATATTTCGAGTCGGTGGTAATCGACAGGCTAGCCGGTTGTTTTACGGATTTGACCGCTTCTATCACCGCCATCATTTCCATACGGTTATTGGTAGTGTCGGCTTCGCCGCCATACAGCTCTTTTTCATGCCCCCCGGAGCGCAAGATCGCACCCCAGCCACCGGGGCCCGGATTACCACGACAGGCACCATCGGTAAAAATTTCAATCTCATGCATTATTTTTTAAACTCGTTTGATAGGGTTATGTTACTCAATAAATAATCTTAATCGGACGCTGCACCGCCATCGCCCAACCGTGTTTGACCAATGCTCTCTCGGGCCGTGGTTGGTAATCCCCCTAGACGAAGCTGTTCCAACGCATTGAAGTCAATGCCGACCGGGGTTATTCGATAGGTTCTTTTGCGCGCCCGCAATACGTAAAGTGCGCCCCGTTGCGGCAGCAACCTCAAACCAACCCGGTCAAACAATTCGGTGCGGCCGCGCCATCTTGACGAGGCAATCGGCGGCCGAAAATAATTACTGACCTGCCGCTCAACCTGTAAATCAGCCAACTCCAGCAACTGTTTTACCTTGGAGGGACTGTGACGATAAGGGGTTTCACTATCATCCGGGTTGCGTGAAAACAGTCCAAACAAACTATATGGATTAAAACCTGCAATCACTAATTCACCGTCAGCCACCAGGATCCGTTCGATCTCATGAATTAGCCCGACAGGCTTGGCGACCATTTCCAGACCATGCAGTACCACCATCACATCAATAGAGCTACTTCGAATCGGTAACCGGGAGAGGTCAGTCATCGCTACCGGGCCATCAACAGCAGCACTATCAACTGCCCGCAATTGTACCGATCTGGTTTTAGGCAGCGCTCTATTCAAATCGATACTGCCCAGTGATCCGGCCAACTGCATGGCGATGCCATCGCGGCCAGAATCGAGCATCTGCAGTACTTCTCGACTTTCGAGTTGCCAAAGCGCTGCCACCAACGAGTCAGCCAGATCCGCTCCCTGAGCTGGCTCAGGTTTCAGACTATTGCTACTGTCATCACTCATTGACG
>JAHRWJ010000323.1 GCA_019090185.1 Immundisolibacteraceae bacterium | reverse complement strand
GATATTATCTACATCTCAATCAGTGGCTTTGGTCAGTTTGGTCCGCTACACCATAAAAAAGGTTTTGATCCGGTGGGCCAGGCGATGGGTGGGTTAATGAGCGTTACCGGCGAGAAAGATGGTCGACCACTTAGAGCCGGTACGGTGATTGCCGATGACATGGCCGGCTGGCAAGCGGCCCTGGGGGCCCTGGCCGCGCTGCAGTATCGAAATTCCACCGGCAAGGGTCAGTGGGTCGATGCCTGCCTGACCGACGCCCAGCTATACGCCTCCTCGATGGGTGTTATGGGGGCTGCCAACGGTGATTTTGTCTGGCAGCGCAGCGGCAACTCCCTGGGCGGTGGCGCGCCGATGAATACTTACCTCTGCAGTGATGGTGAATATGTATCCCTGTTCGCCCCCTTTGATCCGCACTGGAAAGCGCTGTGCGGGTTGATGGGCCGGGAAGAGCTGATTGATGACCCCCGTACCAATAGCTGGAAGAGCCGGGAGCAGCATGCCGAGTTTGTTGACCAGATGATCGACGGTTGGCTCGGCAACCTCAGCAGCGCTGAAGTTGTCGCAGCTTGCGACTCGGTTGAAGTGGTGGCCGCGCCGGTGCTGGGCTATGACCAGATCATCGAAAATGACCATTTCAAGCAGCGCGACATGATCTACGAAGTAGAACACCCCAAACATGGGCCGCTCACCCACTTTGGTGTCGCCGATAAGTTTTCCGTGAGCCCGGCTCATATTAAAGCCACCGCACCCATGCTGGGTCAGCATAATCAGCAAATCTACGCAGATGAACTCGGGTTGTCAGCAGAGGAAATTGCCGATCTAAAGACCAAAGGGGTAATTTAGGGCCGCTCTACAAATTTCAGATGCAGCCCAGTTTTTAAAAGCGAATGCCGGTTTCGGTGCCGGCAAAACAGGAGCAAAACCAACGCTTAAAGTTATTTAAAACGTTAAGAACTACCCAGGTATTGCCGAATTGAGGGAATGGCGTGATCAATTCATATTCCAGGCGTGATTTAAAAACCACCCAGCGAAGCCTTGGCAAGACAAACAATGAAAGTCAATTTTTCACTCAAGCAGGTATCAACTTTCCTAGTATTGCTCGCCGTACTAGGACCCTTTTTCGGCATCATTGCCTGGTACAGCTCAGTCTCGTTCAATTACCGACTCGAGAACGAACTCTCTTCAGCACGGGCGAGTAACCAATTACTAAAACTACAATTCGAATCTGAGATCGACCGTCTAAAAAGCGTTCTGACGAACAAGAGTCAATCCATCTCTCTGGAAATCGCTGTAGCCAATCACATGGCTGCTCAACAAAAGATCACTGCGTTAATAGGGTTTCTGATTGAAGGCGAAGCCGCAGTTCGTGAAGCGGCCGTCTTCTCAGCCTCCGGCGAACTCATTGCTATCGTGCGACCGGACTCTGGAATCACCGCAAATCAACTATTAACACCACAGCAGTTTCAACAGCTCGCCACCGAAATGGGCTTTGGTAATTCACTATCCCGTGCCGAAATTGCCATTCCAATGTCTGGTGAAATTCACGTCGGCTCTCCCATGAGTCATCAGTTTGATGACCAATTCGCTTTTAGCATGGCTTTTCCAATCGGCGCTCCTGCAACCGCCGTGTTGGTCGTGCTGATTGACATCGACCAACTCTGGACATCCAGTGCCAATACCAGCATGCAGCCGGAGCCAAAAAGAACCCAGCAATATTTGCTCGATTCAGACGGGGCTCTAATCGCAGGACTTGAAGGTTCAAAATTCCAACTCGGCGAATCAATGGTCAGCCGAGCCATTGTCCGTTCCGCAGTTGACGACCAAAGCTGGCCTACCACTCAACCCTACCGAGATAGCAACGAGCAGATCGTGTTCGGCACCCTCACCGCCATCCCGGAGCTGGGATGGTCCCTAGTCAGCGAGGTTAACGCAGCCAAAATTAAGGAGCCGATTCTGCAAACACTCAGCCAACTGGTTTTTCCAGTTGTGCTGGGCATCAGTTTCCTGATCTGGCTGGAACTCCGCCTCATCACATTGATTAGCCGCCCCATCCACCTGGCTGGCACGGCGATTAAAAAAGTTACTCGGGGCGATTATGATTTAGACCTTAAAAGCAGTGGGATTCAAGAATTTGATGCCATATTTAAAGATTTTAAACAGATGGCCCTAACCCGCCAACAGGTAGAAGCAGAACTTTACGCCCGCGAACAGGACCTAGCCATCACACTGAACAGCATTGGTGATGGCGTTATCGTTACTGACATTAATAGCAGAATCACCCAAATGAACCCAATAGCCGAGCAGTTGACCGACTGGACTATCGAACAAGCTAACGGTCAACATCTTGACTCAGTATTTCGCATCATCGATGGATCTAATCACAACCCTATTGATAGGGTTGCCGAGCAGGTGTTAGCGTCTAAAACGCCATTATCGCTAAATGGTCACACCACACTCATCAGTTCAAAAGGAAGCCAATACCAACTCTCAGCCACCATTACGCCGATCTTAGACAACAACGCTAAAGCTGCCGGCGTGGTGCTGGTTTTTAGTGATGTATCAACCGCCTACTGGGCCCGGGAAGCCGCCGCCGAAACCCAACGACAGCTCCAGGCCATGTTCGATGGCATGCAGGGCATGGTGTTCGAAACCGATACCGAAGGCAACATGACTTTTTTGAGCGCCCGTTTAAAAGCGATAATTGGCGAATCCTCATTAGCGGCAAAAGACGATCCATCGCTGCAGAAATCCAAACTTTGGGACCTGGTCGGAGAACATTTCGGGGCCAATCTTCCCCAAAAGATCAAAGGCCTTTGCGACCAAGCAGCAACCGGTGAAGCTGTTAAATTCGACATCAACTTTATCTCAGATGAGCAAAGTGTGTGGCGCGCGTACAGCATCTATCCCGTCAGTGATAAGAACGGCAAAATCACTCGCCTGCTTCACCAGACCATCGACATCACCCAACGCAAGCAAACCGAGGAAGATGCGTTAACCTCCCTCAACCTGTTGAAGCTCTACCGCGAGCAATCCCCTGTTGCGACTATAGGCTGGGATCTCAACATGCAGATAATCGATTGGAATCGTGCGGCAACCGAACTTTTTGGCTACTCGGAAAGTGAGGCCAAAGATAGCTCTTTTAGGGAGGAGCTGGTGCCTCCTCGGTCCAACCTGCAAGTCACCCAGGCCTGGGAGAAACTGATGACAGGTCAGCCCACGGAAACCATCCTCGAAACCACAGCAAGAGACGGTCACACCGTATTGTCTGAATGGCACAGCGCACCACTTAAAGATCTACAGAATAACGTCATCGGCGTCGCCTCTCGGGTGCTGGACATCACCGCAGAACATGAGGCACGACTAGCGCTGCTGGCCAGAGAGCATGAACAGCGCGAAATACTTGATTCGATGATGGATGCAGTCATGAGCATTGATCTTTCAGGCAAGGTGCTGAGTTTTAATCAGGCGGCTGTTGATCTGTTCGAATTTAGTCGTGACGAAGTGGTGGGTAAATCGGTACACCAGATACTTGCACCACCCTACATCGCTGAGTTCGAGCAGTTTAGACAACGCTATTTAGCCGGAGACCATAGGCCCCTTGGCAAAGCCCGTGATTTTGCCGGCCAACGAAAGGACGGCTCTAGTTTCCCCATGAGACTAACCATTAATGCCCTGCCCGATGATGGCAGCGGCCTTGCCCGTTTCATCGGCAGCTGCCATGACCTGTCACAGTTTAAGCAGCAGGAAGAACAATTACGCCGAGCACAGAGAATGGATGCACTGGGTATGCTAACCGGTGGTATCGCCCACGATTACAACAACATGCTGGGGGTGATCATTGGCTACTCAGGCATGTTAGAACGAAAACTTACCAGCCAACCAAAGCTAGCCAAACACGCCAGGCAAATTCTTCGATCCGCTGAACGCGGTGCAAGCCTAACCAAAAAGCTGCTGGGTTTCTCACGCCATGACAGACAAACCCGACTGATTACCGAAAGAGTAGATATCAACGCATTGATAAACGATCAATTAGAAATTCTGCAAAAAACTTTGACCGTTCGCATCGCTCTAGCCATTGACCTGGAAGAGCATGCCTGGCCTGTGTGGCTCGATAGCAACGACCTGGAAGACGCCATCCTTAACATGAGCATCAATGCGTTCCACGCCATGTCAGATTCCAGCGGAATTGCAAAATTAACAATCAGCACCGCCAATACTCAGCTAGAAAAAGCCGAAGCACGAGCGCTAGGAATTGATGCTGGGGAGTATGTAGAGATGATGATTACCGACACAGGAATGGGTATGGGCGATGAGATTAAAGAAAAAATATTTGACCCCTTTTTCTCTACCAAAGGCACCGACGGAAGCGGTCTTGGGTTATCGCAGGTTTTCGGCTTTATCACGCGGGCCAATGGTGGTATTAAAGTCCATTCAACCCTCGGTATTGGCAGTGAATTCACCCTCTATTTCCCTCGCTATATAGAAAACATTGCCAACCCTGCTAAGACAGTTACGCTAGATCATGACCTAGACAAAGGCAGCTTCCAGGGTAACGGGGAGCGAATACTAGTGGTCGATGATGAGGTCGATCTAAATGAATTCATCACTGAGCTGCTTACTGAACAAGGTTACGAAATTTATTCAGCACTCAATAGTAATAGTGCATTAGATTTGCTTAAACAACAGCCAGTGGACCTGCTCTATTGTGACGTTGTCATGCCAGGAATCGATGGTTATCAACTCGCTGAGCAGGTACAGCAGCTATACCCTCATATCAAAATACAGATGACCAGCGGCTATACCGAGGACCGCCAACAAAAAATTTCCGATCAGAGCTTGCATATCAACGTCCTCTATAAGCCAGTTAATCCACCACAGATATTAAAACGTATTCGAAACCTGCTAAACGAAACAACCGGTCAAGACGCGACAATAATGAATGAAGTGGAAAACCAATGAGCGATGGCGTTTAAAAATTGGACAGGACTTAATTGCAGAGAATTCAAATCTAACTTCAGCAAAAGGGATTTTCCATGACTGAACCACTATTAATGGTTGTCGATGACCAGGTCACCATGGCTGGGTTTGTATCGGATGTGGCCGAAGACCTCGGTTTTACCGTCCAGATTAAAACCAGCGCTAAAGAATTCCAGGCAGCCTATGCCGTGACCAAGCCACTAGCGGTAATCATGGATATAGTCATGCCAGACATCGACGGCAATGAGCTCCTCCAATGGCTTGCAGATCACGACAGCAACACACCGGTGGTGATCATGAGCGGCTTCGACGGCAAATATGTTGAGCTGACAAAAATGTTAGCCGAAGAGCGCGGCGCTATCATCATCGCTACGCTGGTCAAACCCTTCTCTATCGACGAACTCGAAACGGTGCTCAAAGAAATACTCAGTTCTCTGGAGTAGTTTCGCCAACCATCTGAGCAGTAGCCTTAAGGAAGCGTCTGAAAAACCCTAAGCTGGTTTCTGGCTCGTCAGAACCTTCATCTTCTTTGTCGCCTCATGGCCCCTACTGCTGGTCAAAATCAGCCAATAACCTCGCTATCGGATGCGTAGCCCCCGGCGAGGGGCCACGCGGCTCACGTCTGAAGGTTCTGAACACCGCCAGCTTCTACCCCAAGGGGATCTCCTCCGCCCATCTAGAGCTAATCAGAGGTTCTCTAATTAACACCAAGAATCAAATAATTACCCGAATTATCGTCCCGCTCAAGCTGCATCAACCCCTGATCACGAGCCTGCTCTAGCAGGGCGCTAAAGTTTTTATAACCAAAGGTGGTTTCGTTGAAATCCGGATGCTGACGACGCAGGGTCTGTTTAACCATCGACGACCATACCTTCTGATCACCCCGTTCCCGCAGTAAATCTTCAATCACCTCAACGACTATTTCGAGGGCTTCGTTCGGGGCGCTTTCCACCACCGTTTCACTGACCTTTTCATCAACTTTGCCACTGGCTTTAGCCTTGCTCTTAGCGATCACCTCTTTAGGCTTTTTCCGTCGCCGGCTTTTTTTATCGACCAGGTCGTCATAAAAAATAAACTCATCGCAGTTGGAAATCAGCAGGTTAGAGCTGGAATTTTTCACCCCAATGCCGATCACCCGCTTGTTGTTTTCCCGCAATTTACTCACCAGCGGTGAAAAGTCAGAATCACCCGTGATGACAGCAAAGGTGTCCATATGTTCCTTGGTGTAACAGAGATCCAGTGCATCGACGACCATACGAATATCCGCCGAGTTTTTACCGGCCATGCGGGTGTGGGGTACCTCAATCAGCTCAAACGCGGCCTCATGCATCGGTGCCTTAAACTCTTTGTAGCGCTGCCAATCACAATAAGCTTTTTTAACCACGATGTTGCCCTTGAGCAACAACCGATCAAGTACCTTATTAATCTCAAATGCCGGCATGGTGGTCTCTTTCACCCCAAGGGCAACATTTTCAAAGTCACAAAAAACGGCGATATTTGGGGTGAAACTGGATTCTTGCATGTTCTATTTTCCTAAGGAGCTATCAAGTGTTTTTTAAATTGCCACCAGCGGCGTTCCAGCGCCAGGACGAAACTAATGATGCCATTTTCTATCGTTTCCCACGGCTGGTGCAACATATCGATGATGGTGCGATAGCCGCAGTAACCGCACTTTACCGCGACTGGCTACCGGCCAACGGAGCCGTGCTTGACCTGATGAGCAGCTGGATCAGCCATCTGCCAGACGATGTTGAGTATGAGCGAGTAACCGCACTTGGCATGAACCAGCAGGAACTGGCTGCCAACCCACGTGCAACCGATTATAAGGTTCATGACCTTAATCAAAGCCCTCAGCTACCTTACGCAACCAACGAATTTGATGCCGCCACCATCTGCGTCTCTATAGATTACCTGACTCAACCGGTAGCTGTACTGGCAGAACTGAGCCGTGTCATCAACGCAGAGGGTCCGTTATTGATTACTTTCTCCAATCGCTGCTTTGCGACCAAAGCAGTTGCGGTCTGGCTACAGCTATCAGGCCAGGCCCGTGGTCAGCTGGTGGCCCACTGGCTTGATCTGGCGGGCGGCTTTACCGGCGCAGAACTGGTTGATCTGTCACCGACCAGTGGCGACCCACTGTTTGCGGTGATCACTCGGGCCAGATGAACCAGAGCAGATTGGGTTTGCTCTAGGGCTCTACGCGATTCTCTATTTCGCCAGACCTGTCTATATTTGCAATCAAGCTATGGGTAAATAGCTAATTACGTTGCTTAATAAAACAGATTAGACTTCTCCCCAACATGAGCAACAGGGTCACAACCTGACACTGTTAACAGCCCCGGTCGGGACTGTTGAAAGATCGCCCTAACCGGTCGACCTTAACAGCTCTAAAGAACGGGCCAAGCTATCCGCTAACCCCGATTCAGGAGAAGAAAAATGAGCTTAAGTGTCATGGTATTTTTCAACATCGCCGTACTTGTTGGATCTGCAGCTGGATTTGCGTTAACCAACATAATGGAACGCAACTAGCACACCAGGGTTGTTAATACCAACCCACCAGTTTTAAAAACCGACGGTATTTCCACTCTCCTCCTCTCCCGGTTATACCGTCGGCCAAATCTAAAAACCCTCGTAACCTTAGCGGTGACGAGGGTTTTTTTTGGCCAATCCAATTGATGACAACCAGTCCGTTACGCCAAGCTGACTATTGATTCATCGCCTGATCTAGTAGCTCAATGGCGGCTTCCACAAACCGCCACATGTTCGCTTCCCGATCACCACTACCGGTTTCGATCAACCTGGTGAGCTGGACCGGGCCATCTACCGCCAGCACACAAATCCCTGGCTCGTGACCATAACGGGTGCCGGCCGGTCCGGTGGCACCCAATTCGGCAAGCCCCCAGGTGGCGCCTAATTTCAGCCGAATGGCCCGGGCACAGACCCCAACATATTCTTCGGTGAGTGGCTTCAAAGTGGCCAGCTGTGCGTCACTGAGCCCTAATAATTCACGGCGCGCCTCCAGAGTATAGACAACAGCCCCACCTAAAAAATAACTAGACGCACCGGGAATCGCTAGCAGGGCGCTACTGATTAAACCACCGGTCGATGACTCGGCAACCGCAATCGATTGTTCTGCTTGCTTAAGTTGCGTGGCGACCTGCGCAGCAACCGTAGATAACTGGCTCATGATTCACCCAAATGTTGG
>JAHRWJ010000322.1 GCA_019090185.1 Immundisolibacteraceae bacterium | reverse complement strand
GGAGCACCAACCGGAGTCGCCGTTGCCCCTGCCGGTGGTGGTGGACTCAGCCCCTGCGACGTTTCAACTGGAGGCTGCAATATCACCTGGAACCAGGTCGCCGACGGCCGTGTAACCGGATATAGGATTTATATTGGCTCGGCCAACCCAGTCACTGTTGTCAATGCTGAGTTTTCTAGTGATGTTGCTGGAGTAGCCACGGTAACATTCAATTTTGACCTGCAATCCCTCGCCGCGGTTGACCCTACATTTACGGCTAATAGCCTGGTATCCATCGCAATCAGCGCAATTGGTAGTGGCGGGATTGAATCTCCACTGTCGACACCTATTACAACAACGATTTAGAAAAACCGTTCCACAGCGCTTTTGATTCCCGCTGTTAAATTACAGCGATCAAAACCACCCTTCTGCGTCTATAATTTCCCCTGGTAAATTTTATCAGGGGATTTTTTTGTTCAGCTACATCGATCCGAATATTAAACAGTGGCTAGTCGAACAGGGGTTACTAATCACCGCTGACAGCGATGGCAAATCCGTCGATGCGGAAGATAAAAGCGCACTTGTCTCCATTCTTGGGCCGGTGCCGCTACCCCGAATAATCGCCGGCAGAGAAATTACTCTTGAGTGGTATCCGTTTGTACGCCGTAGCGAACTCGGTGATGTACTCAATGCTGCCGCCCAGTTTAAAGCTGGGCAGACACAAGCCCTGCAGGAATTACTGCACAGCAGTATGTCGGTCAATTCAATTTTCACCCTGCCCGGTTTTCGTCAGGCTAAGTCGCCGTTGGTCAGAATCCACTCCTGCTGCCTGACCGGTGATATTTTTGGCTCTCGGCGCTGTGACTGCGGCCCCCAGCTCACCGGAGCCTTCGAACAGATCGTCAAGGAAGGTGCCGGTGCAGTTATTTATATGAGTGGACATGAAGGCCGTGGCATTGGCCTCTGGGCGAAGGCCATCACCTATTTACTCCAGGATGAGGGTCGAGACACATACCAGGCCAATGTAGAACTCAATCTACCTGAGGATTCTCGAGATTTCTCCGATGCAGCTATCGTGCTTCGCTACCTGCTCGATTCAGAACCCGTGCGATTACTATCGAATAACCCGGAAAAGCGCCGCCACCTCGAACTAGGCGGTCAGCCGGTCGCAGAGATTGTGCCGCTCGTCACCGGCATTAACGAGCACAACATTCGTTATCTACAGGCAAAAAGAGACAAGGGTCATGAACTGCCCAAAGACCTGGAAAGTTAAATGGCCAGTGAATTGTAATTCCCTGACCTGAAACCAGCAGCATGCATAGCTGACTAAAGTTTAGGCTGGCTCTGGCTTGCAATAGAGGTGATACAGGGTCGCCACTAACACAGCAATTTTTTCATCTGCCAGAAAATAATAGATGGTCTGCGCTTCACGACTGGTGGCGACCAGATTATCCCGACGCAACACAGCCAGATGCTGAGAGAGTGCAGACTGACTCAAGGGCAGTGAAAGGTTCAATTCGCTAACGGAAATACGCTCTTTTTCCATCAGTGAACAGAGAATCATCAACCGATTCGGGTTTGAGAGCGCCTTTAATAGCCGAGAAATCATCCCAGCCTGCTGCCTCAACCCTTCTAGCTCAAAAAGATCCACGCCTTGGGTTAATCCTTTAAAAAGTCAGAATTAAGTCTGATCAATACAGACCGAGAATCAAAAATCATCGCTAACCTGGTTAGCCGAAGCATCGTTGCTTCTATCTGCGGAGCAGCACCATTTTATATTCAGTCGAATCTGGAAATAGAGGCAACCAGCGTTGCTTGTCTCCTCATCCAAAAACAGCGGACCAACAACCTCGAATCATTTACGGTTGGCTGAAATTATTATTGTTTTTAAGCCCCGCATCTTATCCTGAACCAACCGATTAATTAAGCGCTCTTTGCATTTTTCGCCGATATTGGCGTACCTGCTGTTCACCACCAGGCAACCAATTAAACGCTGCGACAGCCGCCAGTCGCGCACCCTCTTCGTCATAACCCGGATCTAGCATCAGCGTTTTAATAAAACCCTCAATCGCCACTTCGACCTCACCCGCTTTGAGTGCAGCTATTGCCTCCAGGTATTGGTCACGGATTTTTGATTCATCAAAACTCTGCGGCTCTCTTAACATCAGCGTGGCCAGCCGCCTGATCGCCTCAACCTGATCAAACTGCTCATCTCCCAGCCGTGCACCCTCAACCATGGCCTGAGCTAAGCTCGGATCACTGAATAGCCGCAACCGACTCAACCCAATTCGGGGCTCAAGTGATTGTGGGTCGGTATCAATTAGGGTTTCCAGTAGTTTCTCCGCCGCAGGCTGATCGCCGGCGTCAAGTAAAGCCGTGACATCCTTCATGGCGGCGGCCGAGGCACTCGGCAGGTGATTTTCTAACCAGGTACGAACCTCACCCTCAGGTAGCACACCACTGAATTCATCAACCTTTACCCCGTCAACAAACAGCATCACCGCAGGAATACCACGGACACCAAACTCGGCAGCTAACGGCTGATTGCTATCCACATCAATTTTCACCAGCGTCCACTGGTCAGATTCCTCGGCGAGCTTGTCTAGAATTGGCCCCAGGGTTTTACAGGGTTCACACCACTCCGCCCAAAAATCGACCAGTACTGGCAGCGTCCGGCTCGGCTCAACCACTTGCTGCTCAAAATCCACAACCGCGTCATTTGGACCATCTATTGGAGCGTCACTCATTTAGCTATTCCTGAAATATTGTTTACGAAAACGAGTCAAAAAAACATTCAACATCAACGCGACTCAAAGCGCCGCTAACATCGATGCATCAAATGGTGCTAGCCTGCGCCACTCTCCGCTCGCAACCTTGTTAGCCCAATCTGGGTTGGCAATTAGCGCCCGGCCCACAGCCACCAGGTCGCACTCTCCCTGTTCTAACGCCCGCTCGGCGACCACCGGATCAGCCAGGTCAGCTGCACCTCCTGCAAAAGATTCTGCGGTGGTATTGCTATAGGTTATGCCACCTGAACCTATCGCCGGCAATCCACTAAGCCGTTTCAAGGCGGCCACCAAAGATTCACCATCGGCGAACGCTGGCGCATCCATTCGGTATCCGGACGAATGCAACATGTCCACTCCCGCTGACTTCAATAATTCCAGGCAAGTCGCCAACTCACTCTGGTCAGCCCAGGTCACCCACTGATAATCATTAACCGCATGCTGTGCCAACCGAATTCCCAGTGGCAGTGAACCAATCGCTGACCGCACCGTTCGGATCAAACGCACCGCAAACTCACTGCGACCCGCCACATCACCGCCAAATTCATCACTGCGCTGATTACTGCTGCTATTAAAAAAAGTGTGGATCAAATAACCATTGGCGCCGTGTAACTCAATCGCATCAAAACCAGCCGCTACCGCCCGTGCTGCAGCCGCAGAAAATTCCCCAATAACCCGATCAATCTGCGCCAAAGT
>JAHRWJ010000321.1 GCA_019090185.1 Immundisolibacteraceae bacterium | reverse complement strand
CCTGCTGGTTCAGCCTGTCCGGGTCGGTAACCTGGGGAACGACCTTGTAACTGCGGCCAGAGAGGTTAAACCGGTTGCTGTACTGGGTGCTCAGGAAAGTGGCCAGGTCTCGACCAATTTGATCCATGGTAATCCCCAGGTCGCCGGCCCGTTCTCGATTAACCACCAGGGTGGTTTTGGGGCGGGTGAAATCGACATCTTTGCGCAGGAAGGCAAACTTGCCGCTGGCCATCGACCTGCCGATGATCTCGTCGGCAATTTTGTCCATATCCGCATATTCCGCGGCAGCGGTGATAATGAACTGTACCGGTAACCCGCCACCAGTGCCGGGTAAACTCGGTGCTGGGAATACGGCGACCTGAAAACCGGCGATATTGCTTAAATCGGCTTGCAGCTGGGTCTGAATTTCCTTCTGACTGCGGTCACGCTCGCGGCTGTCGGCGAGTGCAAAACCACCAAAGATGACGTGGGGCTGGTTAGCAAAGCCCAGGCTTAAAAAGCTATGGTCATATTCATGGGTGTCATAGAGCTTTTCGACGGTTTCGATGATCTCTTTGGTATAGGCCTTGTTGTAGTTCAGGGTCGCAGTCTGTGGGCCGTGGGCCATGGTAAAGAGAAAACTCTGATCTTCTTCCGGGGCAAGCTCCTGCTGTGAAAGCATGAACATGGGGTAGATACAGATCATCACCACCATCGCAAAGGCGAACACGCTGGAAGGGTAATCAAGTACCCAATGTAGACCCTTCTGATAAAAGTTCGCTAGTCCTTCAAAGAGCTTTTCGGCGATAACCTCCATTTTTCCGGGGTGGTCTTTATCGTGTAGAACACGGCCGGCAAGCATGGGTGCCAGCGTGAGTGCGACCACGCCGGAGACTAGGACGGCCGCGGCCAGTGAAAACGCAAACTCGGTAAACAGGGTGCCTACCAGGCCGCCCAGAAAGCCAATCGGCGCATAGACCGCCACCAGGGTGGTGGTCATGGCGATAATGGGCAAGCCGAGTTCTCGAGCACCGAGAATAGCCGCCTGCATGGGAGTTTCACCCAGCTCGATATGGCGGTGGACGTTTTCGACCACCACAATAGCGTCGTCCACCACCAGGCCGATCGCCAGCACCATGGCCAGTAAGGTGAGCATGTTGATGGAATAGCCCATTATTAGCATGGCGGTTGCAGCGCCAATCAATGACAGGGGCACCGCCAACGCAGGAATTAGCGCGGCACGGGCGGACCCCAGGCAGAGCAAAATCACCAGTAAGACGATCCCGACCGCTTCAACTAGCCCTCGAACTACTTCATTGATTGAGGACTGGATGTATTTACTGCCGTCGTAAGAGAGGTCGGAGCCCATGCCCTTGGGTAGGTCTTCTACGATTTCGGCATAAACCTCATGTACATCTTTGGCCACTGACAGCGGGTTCGCGCCAGGGGCCAATATGACCGATACGAACACCGAGTTGATGCCCTGAAACCAGTGCAGGGATTCGTAATCTTCCAGACCGAGTTCTATTTCGGCAATATCAGCGAGACGCACCAGGGTGCCGTTGCGGTTAGAAACCACCAAGCGATTAAAGTCTTCGACCTGGTTGATGTCGGTGGTCGCTTCCAGGTCCACAGTCACATATTCACCCTTGACCGCGCCAACGCCAGAGAGATAGTTGTTGGCCCGTAGCACCTGGGTGACCTGATTAGCGGTGATATCCAGTGCTGCCATTTTGGTTGGGTCGAGCCAGATACGCATGGCGTAAGAACGTTTGCCAGAAATACTGGCGCGGCCGACGCCGTTGACTGCCTGTAATTTTGGTTGAACTACCCGCAGTACGTAATCGTTGATCTGTGCCGGTGTGAAGGCTTCCTCACTAAAAAAAGGGATGTACATCAGCGCAATAGATTGGCCGGTTTGCGAGTTAATCACCGGGTCTTCAGATTCTGCAGGCAGCACGCCGCGTTGGCTGGCAACTTTTGCCTGAATTTCCGACACCGCTGCGTTGGCGTCGTAGTTTAGTTTCATGTGGGCTTCGATGATCGATAGCCCCTGACGACTGGTGGAAGAAAGATAGTCGATGCCGTCAGCTTCAGAGATGGCACTTTGTAAGGGTGTGGTGATAAAGCCTTTGATGAGTTCGCTGGAGGCACCCGGATAAGCGGTGGTCACGGTGACCACCGTGTCTTTGGTTTCAGGGAACTGCCGCACTTCCATAGAGCCCAGAGAACGCAGGCCGATAACCAGAATCAGCAGACTGACCACACTGGCCAGCACCGGTCGGGTGATAAAGATGTCAGTAAATTTCATCGCTGCTATTCCCGCTCGCCAGGGGCAGGTTTGGCAGAGATCAATACCTGAACGCCGTCACGGAGTTTGATCTGGCCAGCACTGACCACCTGCTCATCCAGGCTGAGCCCGGCGGTGATTTCTACTCGGCCATGGCGGGATTCGCCGGTGGCGATCTGTTTGCGCTCGACGGTGAAAACCTCCTGATCTTTGTTGATCACGAACACGCTATCGCCGTAGGTGGTGTAAGTGATGGCGGTGTCTGGCAGGGTGAGTACGGTTTTGGTTTTGCCAGTAAACAGGGTTACCTGGGAAAACATGCCCGGCCGCAACAGATGATCTGAATTCTTGACGATGGCACGCACGCGAATATTGCGCGAGGCATCTTCTACCTGCGGACTGACGGCGCTGATGACGCCGCTAAATTGTTGATCAGGATAGGCATCAACTGCTAGCTGAACGGTTAAGCCAGCGCGTGCGGCCTGCAGTTGAGCTTCGGGTAAAGTGAAATCCAGGTAGAGCTGGTCAAGGGCCTGCAGGGCGACCACTGCCGCACCGGAGGGCAGAAACTGGCCTAAATCGATCTCACGAATACCGAGGGTGCCAGCAAATGGGGCGGTGATCTGTTTCTTGGCGATGAGTGCGCGCTGAAGTTCGACGGCAGCGTTGGCCTGTTCTAGTTGAGCCTGGGCTTCATCGAGGTTGGATTCTGAAGCAAAGTTCTTTTTTGCCAACCGGTTGGCACGTTCCAAATTAATTTTGGCTAGCCGTTGGCCGGCCTGTAGCCGTCGCAATTCGGCTTTATCGGCAACGGTATCGAGTTCAATGAGTAGGTCGCCGGCCTCGACCGAATCACCGGATTCAAAATGCAATCCGCTAACTTTTCCGGGCAGTTCATTGCTGACCGTGACGCCGCTTTTAGCAGTCAGTGCGCCCACTGCGTTGAGATAGGGTTGCCATTGGGCGTTAACGACCCGAGTGCTGGCCACCGTAGGATGCGGCGGCACATAGTGATGCTCCATGGCGTAGAGAATCTGGCTGAAACGGCCGCCAAACAGAGCGGCAAATAGGGCGAGGGTTAATCCGAGAACCAGGAAAAATCGTTTGTTCATGTTGGGGTAGCGTCCTTGTTAAGTCGTTGGTTCTAATGGCGTCTTCTAACGCGCTGGAACTATTTGGATGAAATAAGTGCAAAAGCCACTGCCTGACCGTCAGGAGCGTTGGGTTTGTGCTTCCACGCCGGTTAACAGTTTCATCAGCAGGGTGTTGAGTTCCTGCTGTTCATCGTTGGAAATAAGCTGGTTTAAGAGTGCGGTATCGGTGGTGAGGACATCGGCCAATGTGGTTTCGGCCTTGTTAATACCTGATTGGGTGAGGCGGACTCGCTTTATGCGTTTGTCGTCTGGATCATTCATGCGTCCCACCAACTGTTTCTCTTCAAGTTGATGCAGTACTTTGGTCAGACCACCAGAGGTGATCAGCGTGCTGTTGCCCAGCGCGGTCGGGGTTAATTCATAGGGCGGCACCATTTTTCGCAGCGTTACCAGCACATCAAATTCGGCAGTGGTCAGGCCATTGTTAAGGATGGCCGGACGATCGTTGGCAAATAACAGATCGCGCAATCGGGCAATGGTGGTCACCAGATCACAGGCGGGAGTCACCGCTTCGGGCCAGTTTTGCACCATCTGTTCGCGAATTTGGCTCAGGGTGCGGCAATTTTTACTGATAGTGTCGGCAGACATACTGT
>JAHRWJ010000042.1 GCA_019090185.1 Immundisolibacteraceae bacterium | reverse complement strand
TGCCGCCTTTTGCGAACGGGCAGATCAGGTCGATAACCTTGATACCAGTTTCAAGCAGTTCGGTTGCTGGCGACAGTTCCGCATATTTAGGCGCTTCACGATGAATTTCCCAGCGTTGATCTTCGCCGATATCACCGCGCTCATCGATCGGCTTACCTAGCACGTCCATGATACGACCGAGTGTTTTAGTGCCTACAGGGACTTTAATCGGCGAGCCGCTGTTAACAGCAACCATGCCACGCTTAGCACCATCAGTTGTACCCATGGCAATGGCTCGAACAATGCCATCGCCAAGCTGCTGCTGCACTTCAAGAACCAAGTCCATGTCGGCGATGTGTAGCGCGTCGTACACACTCGGTACTTTGTCCTGGGGGAACTCAACGTCCACCACCGGGCCAATGATCTGTACAATCGTTCCGCTATCCATTCTCTAAAACCTCAGGGTTAAGCATTGAGTTCAAGGTCAGTTGCTTTGTTATCAAACAACTATACAGCCGCCGCTCCGGCGACAATTTCCGACAGTTCCTGGGTGATCGCACCCTGTCGGGCTTTGTTGTAAATCAGTTGCAATTCATCAATCAGGGTTGTGGCGTTATCTGACGCAGCCTTCATTGCGACCATCCGAGCCGCTTGCTCACAAGCAATATTCTCTACGACTGCCTGGTAAACAACTGCCTCAAGGTAACGTAGCAGCAGGGCTGCGAGCACTTCTTCGCCGCCTGGCTCATATAAATAATCCCACTGGTGGGTTGCAGATCGCTCGATTTCGCCTCGGCTGATCGGCACTAACTGCTCAACCACCGGGTTCTGCGTCATGGTATTAACGAATTCGTTATAACCGATGTGAAGCTGATCAATTTCACCGGCTTCAAACGCATCCAACATCACTTTAGTAAAGCCAAGCAATTGCTCCAGCGTTGGCGCATCACCAAGATCTGAAACCTCACTGACCACCTTGCCGCCAACTCGTTTAAAGAAGCCAGTAGCTTTGCTACCAATAAGAGCGATATCGAATTCAACATCATCGCCCTGCCATTGCTTCAACCGGGCTAGCACTGTTTTAAACAGGTTACTGTTTAAACCGCCGCATAAGCCGCGATCGGTTGAAACCACAATGATACCTATCCGCTTAACCGGACGCTCTTCCATAAATGGATGGGAGAATTCGGAATTAGCCTGGGCCAGATTGCCGATCACCTGGCGAATCTTTTTTGCATAGGGACGGCTAGCCAGACCACGTTCCTTGGCCTTACGCATTTTGCTGGCGGCTACCATCTCCATCGCCTTGGTGATCTTCTGAGTGTTTTGAACACTGCCGATCTTGGTGCGTATCTCTTTGCCTACGGCCATCGATAATTAACCAGTTAGTTATTTCAGTATTAAACGTGGTTTAGCTAATAAACCTTAGCCGACAAAATTAGCTTTGAAGGTTTCAATAAAAGTTTTGAACTGTCCCGAGATTTCGTCGTTCCAGTTGCCGGTTTCATTGACCGAATCACGCAAAGCTTTCTGTTCGCTGGCAAATGCCGCAAGCAACTGCGCCTCAAACACCCCAACCTTATCAATATCAAGGTCATCAAGATAACCCTGACTAACCGCAAACAGAGACATGCCCTGATCGGCAATACTCAGAGGCTGATACTGCAACTGCTTCATCAACTCAGTTACTTTTTGACCACGTTCAAGCTGGGCACGGGTGGTTTCATCCAGATCCGATGCGAACTGGGCAAAAGCTGCCAATTCACGATACTGGGCAAGGCTTAAACGAACACCACCGCCAAGTTTCTTAACAATTTTGGTCTGGGCTGCACCACCGACTCGGGAGACCGACAAACCTGCGTTTATCGCAGGACGAATGCCGGCATTAAACAGGTCGGTTTCGAGGAAAATCTGACCATCGGTAATCGAAATCACGTTGGTTGGAACGAATGCAGAGACATCGCCAGCCTGGGTTTCGATGATCGGCAGCGCCGTTAACGAACCGGTTTTACCCTTTACTTCACCATTGGTCATGCGCTCTACATATTCAGCATTAACCCGAGCAGCACGCTCTAACAGGCGAGAATGGAGATAAAAAACATCACCCGGGTAGGCTTCTCGGCCTGGCGGGCGTCGCAGTAGCAATGATATCTGGCGATACGCCCAGGCCTGTTTGGTCAAATCATCATAAATAATCAGCGCATCTTCGCCACGGTCACGAAAATACTCGCCCATGGAACAGCCAGAATATGGCGCGATAAACTGCTGGGCAGCCGGATCAGATGCGGTAGCTGCGACCACAATGGTATGTTCCATAGCGCCGTGCTGTTCTAGCACCCGCACCACGTTGGCCACCGAAGAGGCTTTCTGACCGACAGCAACATAAATACATTTAATGCCAGTGCCTTTCTGATTGATGATCGCATCAATCGCCACCGCAGTTTTGCCCGTTTGACGGTCACCAATGATCAGTTCGCGCTGACCACGACCAACCGGCACCATGGCGTCGATTGATTTAAGGCCAGTCTGCAAAGGCTGGTCAACTGACTGACGGCTGATAACACCTGGAGCAACTTTTTCAATTGGGGAGGTTTCACTACAGCCGACATCGCCTTTGCCATCAATCGGTTCACCGAGGGCATTAACGACTCGTCCGAGCAGCTCTGGGCCAACTGGCACTTCCAGAATTCTACCGGTGCAGCGTACAGTGTCGCCTTCACTCAGGTGCTGATAGCCACCAAGCACAACGACGCCAACAGAATCACGCTCCAGATTGAGAGCCATTCCGAAGGTGTTGCCAGGCAACTCCAACATTTCGCCCTGCATCACTTCACCAAGACCATGAACCCGCACGATGCCATCGGAAAGACTCACGATGGTGCCTTCGGTGCGCGCCTGGGTCTCTACCTGAAGATCGCCGATCCGTTGCTGGATCAGATTACTGATTTCAGATGGATTTAATTGCATTGCTATCTATTCCTGACGTTATCGCTGCAGGGTTGCAGCTAACTGTTGGAGACGGCCACGTACTGACCCGTCAATCACCTGGTCACCCATACGGATGACCGCTCCGCCGAGCAGCGATTCATCCAGTTCGACAGAAACTGCAACTTCACATTGCAACCGCCTGGCGAGGGATTTTTGAATTAACTCTAACTGCGGGGTACCAATTGCCTGAGCTGACTCAATTAAGACATCAACACTATTTTCTTCGGCCTGACGAAGCTGCTCAAAAAGTTCCGCTATTTCAGGCAGTAGTCCCAGGCGGCCTTCGTCATCTAATAGCCGTAGGAAGTTACTACCCTCATCAACATCAGCAGCTGCAATTTCGGCCATTAGCGTAGAGACACTACCGCTCGGCACACGAGGATTACCCAACAGCGGCCTAACCTGCCCATCTGCGGCAATAGCCACACAGTTGGCGAGCATTTCCGACCATTGCTGCTGCTGACCACCGGCCCGCGCATAACGAAATGCTGCATTCGCGTAGGGCCGAGCTATCGTGCTACGTTCAGCCATCGATCAACCTACAACTGACCAGCAAGTTCATTGAGCATCTGCTCATGACCTGCTGCATCGATTTCGCGGACAAGAATTTTTTCAGCACCAGCAACCGCTAACACGGCCACCTGTTTGCGCAGGGTCTCCCGCGCAAGCGTGGTTTCCTGCTCAATTTGCGCGCGGGCTGCCTCTAAGATCCGCGAACCTTCTTCTGCGGCTACGCCTTTGGCTTCATCAACCACGTCGTTGTGCCGCTTCTGGGCCTGAGCAATCAGGGCAGCAGCTTCAGTTCTGGCCTCATTAAGAGCGGCTTCGACCTGAACCTTAGCCTCTTCCCCTGCTTGCTGGCCTTTTTCCGCGGCAGCAAGGCCATCGGCAATACGTTCGGCCCGCTCAGCCATTGCCGCTGTTAGCGGCGGCCAAACAAACTTCATCGTAAACAGTACGAACAGAATGAAGGTAATCATCTGCCCTAGGAGGGTTGCATTAACGCCCACAGGTGCTACTCCGAATTAAAACGATTGAACTAAAGCGCTTACGGCTGGAAAAACTAGTGTTTGGCAGCTTGTTCAACAACTGCAGCAGGTTGTGCGCCCGCATCTAACACCGGATTGATCAATGGGTTAGCGAACATCATCAACAGACCCATGGCCACGCCAATGATACTCACAGCATCCAGTAGACCAGCAATAATGAACATGCGGGTTTGCAGCATACCGGCCATCTCTGGCTGACGGGCAGCACCTTCAAGGAACTTGCCACCGAGTAGACCAAAGCCAATAGCCGTTCCCAGGGCAGCGAGACCAAAGATAAGACCAATAGTCAGCGCGGTACCAGCTTGAACCTCAGCGATCAAAGCTTCCATGATTACTCCTTATTTACTTTTACGAGGGTTAAATTAAAACAACAATATAGATCAGTGCTTCTCGTACGCCAGACTGAGGTAAACCACGGTCAACGTCATGAAGATAAAAGCCTGTAGCGTAATTACCAGAATATGGTAAATCGCCCAGCCCAGACCCGGTACCCACTGGGCCCACCAGGGCAGCAGCGCGATCAGGATAAAAATAAGCTCACCAGCATATAAGTTACCGAACAGCCGTAATGCGAGCGACAGCGGCTTAGCCAGCAATTCAACAAAATTAAGCAATAGATTGGCCGGAATCAGCAGCGGAAAACTACCAAACGGATGATAAAGCATTTCTTTGGCGAAACCGCCCCAGCCCTTGCCTTTAACACTGTAGATGAGTATCAAAATGAAAACCGAGATCGACAGCGCAAAAGTTGCACTCATATCAGCCGACGGCACCACCCGCAGATAGGGCAGACCCATCTGCTGACCGGCCAGCGGTAGCAAGTCAACGGGAACCAAATCCATCAGATTCCAGAGAAAAGTCCAGACGAAAATGGTCAATGCCAGCGGGGCAACAAATTCACGAGGCCCTTGAAAACCCTCTTTTACAGATGTATCGACAAACTCGACAATCACTTCTACAAAATTCTGCAACGGCCCAGGCACACCGCTAGTCGCACGCCGCGCTGCAAGCCCAAACACACCGATAAAAAGCAGTCCTAGCAACGTCGAGAAAAACAACGTATCCAGATTCAACGCATTCACGCCTTCGCCACTTGTTAAAAAAGTGAGATGGTGATTGACGTATTCGGCCGTCGAGGATGCAGCAATGATCATTAAGTCGTGCGCCTGTTGGTCTGAACTGACGAACCCAGTTCTAAACGAAAAATTTAGTCGTACTTTACAAAACACCGCCGGCTCAAAAACCGAGCACTTTAAAAGCCAGCCTTCCAACTACTTCCAACCACCTAACGCTTGCGCGGCACCCCATTCGGATACCACAACAACGCTAGCCAGTTGACTAAAAAACTAACCATAAAACCGATTATTAGCGGCAGAAAATAATCTGGCGCTAGCTGCGCAGCGAGGCCAAAGATCAGCATCACCCACACCCACTTCATTGCCTGCGCGCGAAACAACGCCCGCAACATCAACTGACCACCAGCCTCGGGACGCACCGCAAAAAACCGTAGCGCCACGTAGCCGGTAAAAAAAGCGGCCAGCAACCCGCCTACCAAAGCAGCCAGTCCAAAACCCGGCCCAGCGCTTACCAACAACACTGCGCCCACCAAACAGGCCAAGCCTATTTGCCATACAACCATTTTCAACATCACAGCGCGCGAAAGACGCGAGCTATGGCTGCAATCAGTAAAAAGCATATTACCCCTGGGCGAGACCATGACAATGAAAATAGGCTGCCATTTCAAGGGCGGCTAATTATAGGATGGTGACTTTGATCCCGCAAGAGATTCATTGGGACAATTTGCCAGAATTAGGGTTTAAGGATTTTCAGAGGGCCACTAAATTAGCTGCCAACAGGCTAATAAGGCAATGAGGTCCGCTAACCGTTTGACCGACTATCCCGCTTAACTGGTAGCCTGGATCGGTAAGGCCAATGCCGAAATTCCACGAAGCTTCCTGCCCCAGGATTGACTTTGACAACCACGCTGCCGGCGGCCTACATCGCCATCAATCCTGGAATCAATGCAGCCTGGCGGTAGACGGCCAGCACGGCATCGCTATCCGGCATCGACACAGTGGCGCTAACACTCTGGTACTTACCTGTACGGGACTGCCGCAACGTGGCACTGCCAACTGGCAATAGCGCCTTAACCTGCTCGACTTTATCGGCGGGAACAATAAATTTAAACAGATAGTCTAGAGGCCAGTCAGAACCGTCATTTAGCAACGCAGCCAATCTGGTCAGCCCCTCTTCATCTAAAGATCTCTCAGCCATTCGGGCTCCTATAAGGCAAGTTGTTTAGGCAGGCTCTGAAGAACTCTGGTTGAAGCAGGTGGTTTCTCAGAACGCTCTGGTTTTAGGCGCTAAACGCAGGTGATAGCGAGATGTTGCCTAGCTTTGCACCAACAGTAGACGCCATGAGGCGACCAAAAATCTGGATGTTCTGAGCAAGCAAATGCAAGTTCAGCGTTTTTCAGAGGCTCCTTAGGATTGACAGGTATTGCTGGTTGTTTTTAGAACGACTCAACCGGATTTTAACTAACTGCACCAAGATTCAACCGTGCCTCCACCAGGTTTTTATATTAACCTCTAGCGCTTCACAGAGACTCTATACATCCAAGAGTCCGGCGATGCTGGCTTCATTGCCAGCTTTATTTGGGAGAAAAACATGGAAATATCCTGGTGGCACATATTGATAGGCTTCTTTTTTGGTAATGGCATGCCCCATTTTCTGATGGGCGTGGCCGGTAAAAAATTCCGCTCACCCTTAGGAGCCAGCTCACCAACCCAGGTCAATGTTATCTGGGGCCTATTAAATTTTGTGTTTGGTACCGCTGGCATCGTCTATCTGAATGAATCGGCACCCTTGATGGCGCAATGGTTCGGCTTTCTGATCGGCTTCTGGATAACCGTGGCTATGTTCGGTTTTGGCATGGAGCATTTCAAAGGAGAAGATTTCTAGCCGAACAAAAATCACTATCCATAGAAAATGCCGGTAGCAATGGCTACCGGCATTTCAGTTTAGAACCGCACTATTTACAGCACCACTAGCCGCATTTAGAGTCACCACAGCTCAAACAGGTCATACAGCCATCCATCAAAATGACCGCCTTGGTTCGACATTTAACGCAGAGACTCGACCCCTCTGGAAATAGCGCCTCTTCATCTCCCTCAGCCGATTCTTCACCGCTTTGCTGGCGGGATTCATATTCGGCGCGCTTCTGACCCAGCACTTCCTGCTGCACTTCTGTTAACTGGTCGTCACGCAACATGCCGATCATTTTCAGGTGGGACTCGATGGCATCACCAATTTCAGCTACCAGGGAGGGGGTATAGACACCGCCGGGTTTAAAATAACCGCCCTTTGGATCAAACACCGAGTGCAGCTCTTCAACCAGGAAAGTGACATCCCCACCCTTACGAAACACCGCCGATATAATTCGGGTTAGCGCCACAATCCACTGAAAGTGGTCCATATTTTTCGAGTTAATGAAGATTTCGAAAGGCCGCCTCAACTCATGATCAGTACCTGGATTAAGAATCACGTCATTGATGGTCACATAGAGCGCATGCTCTGACATCGGTGTCTTTATCTTATAGGTAGCACCGTGCAGCTGATCCGGCCGCTCCAGCTTCTCGTGCATCTGAATCACTTCTGCCGGCTGCTGAGCCCGCTCAACAACAGTTTCCTGCTCTTCGGTAACCACACTGTAGGCAGTAATCGATTTATCTATTTTAATCGTCATTATTTCACCTCTACGACTCGCTGACCCTCAAAAACAGAGCCACCCTGACCGGAATTTCGCGTTAAGTGGCTAGCTTTACAACTTGCCGTAATAGCCCTCTTTCAGCGCATCAAACAAATTAGCCGCGCTGTGCACTTCGCCGTCATATTCAATCTCCTGATTACCCTGAGCCTCTACCGTGGAGCCATCTTCCAGCTCAAAGCGGTAGGTGGTGTTCTCCAAGTCTTGCTCTTTGACCAGCACGCCCTGGAACACTTCCGGGTTAAATCGAAAAGTAGTGCAGCCTTTCAGCCCCTTTTCATAGGCATACAGATAGATATCCTTGAAATCTTCAAACGGATAATCGGTGGGCACATTGGCTGTTTTCGAAATTGAAGAATCGATCCAGATCTGCGCTGCCGCCTGTACATCAACGTGCTGCATGGGCGTAACGTCATCCGCAGCAATAAAATAATCTGGTAGCTGTCGCTCGGGCTCGTCTACATAGGGCATTGCTTCACTGTTAACCATCTCCCGATAGGCCAGCAGTTCAAACGAAAACACATCAATTTTCTCTTTGCTCTTGCGACCCTCGCGAATCACATTGCGGGAATAGTGATGAGCAAAACTGGGTTCGATGCCGTTGCTGGCATTATTGGCCAGGCTCAACGAGATAGTGCCAGTCGGTGCGATTGATGTATGGTGAGTGAAACGGGCACCAACCTGCGCCATGCGGTCGGTTAGCTTGGCGTCGAACTGCTGCATATAGCGGCTATATTGGCTGATCAGGACTTTTCCAGCGACTTCATCACCCAGCTTATAGCCATCAGCGCTCATTTCAGGTCGTAGCGACAACATCTGCGCATCCACCGAAAACATCTCATCCATAATCGGCGCCGGGCCCTTTTCTTCGGCCAGCTCAATACCAACCTGCCAGCCAACCACGGCCATTTCCCGTGAAACCGCTTCAGTAAACTCCAGCGATTCAGCAGAACCGTAGCAAATTTTCATCATGGTTAACGATGAACCCAGACCAAGAAAGCCCATGCCATGGCGGCGTTTACGCTCGATTTCAACACGCTGCTGCTCCAACGGCAGGCCGTTTATTTCCACCACGTTATCGAGCATGCGGGTAAATACCGCAACCACCTCACGATAACGATCCCAGTCAAACCGCGCTTTTTCGGTAAACGGGTCGAGCACGAAGCGGGTTAGGTTCACCGAACCCAACAAACATGCCCCATAAGGCGGCAAGGGCTGTTCGCCACAGGGATTAGTCGCGCGGATATCTTCACAAAACCAGTTGTTATTCATCTGATTAACCTTATCAATCAGAATAAACCCGGGCTCCGCGTAATCGTAGGTAGAGACCATAATGGCATTCCAGAGCCGCTGCGCCGGTAGGGTCTGAAACACCTGGCCTTCGAATTCGAGCTGCCACTGCTCATCATTCTTAACCGCCTCCATAAACTCTTCGGTGATTAAGCAGGAGAGGTTGAACTGGCGCAGGCGACCGTCTTCTCGTTTAGCACGAATGAAATCAAGCACGTCAGGGTGGCGAATATCAAAGGTGGCCATTTGAGCACCGCGGCGCCCACCGGCAGAGGAAATGGTGAAACACATCTTGTCGTAAATATCCATGAAGGATAGCGGACCAGAAGTGTTGGCACCGGCACCGGCCACATAAGCGCCTTTCGGGCGCAGAGTTGAAAATTCATAGCCTATGCCACAACCAGCCTTCAGAGTCATACCCGCTTCCTGCACCTTGTCCAGGATGCCACTCATCGAATCTTCAATGGTTGCGGAAACCGTACAGTTGATCGTTGATGTGGCCGGCTTGTGTTCTAAAGCACCCGCATTAGAGAGAATGCGGCCTGCGGGTAAAGCACCCTGGCGCAAAGCCCAGGCAAATTTTTCTCGCCATTGATCGCGCAATTCCGGAGTCAACTCGACATCGGCCAACGCCGCAGCCACCCGAGTAAAGGTTGCCTCCAGGTTGGCATCCACCGGTTCACCATCTCTGTTTTTTAAGCGATATTTACTATCCCAGATATCCGCAGATGCCGGCTGCAACGGAATATCTACTTGCTGCGCCACCGTTTCTATCGCGTGTAACTCTGCCATCTCGCCCCCTGAATTTTTATTCATTATTTATTTGACCTCTCCGCTACCGGCGGTCCGCATTACCACTAATTCGAAAGCCCTATTAACCACTGACCACTCCGGCCGACTTTGACGGCCAGTCCTGAACCTGAGGTCCCTTCGCTTGCTCGAACCCTGGCAGCATCTTCAACTTCGGCACGCTGCGAACTAGATAGTTCGATTACTATGACAAACCCACCGGGTCAACCACTATATATAGTAGATTAACGCTAACAGACAACAGCCAGAAGTTGATTATTATCGAAGCAAAACCGGATTGCTATCACTTCTTACTATTTATTTATAACATCATTAATTTCAATTAGTTATATTAACTTAAAGCAAATAAAATCAATCTATAAGGCTAAGCTATTGATCCCAATCGAGGCATTAACCTGTCAAACCAACAACACTAGATGTTGTGGATATGTGCATAACTCGAATTAACCCTTATAGGCCAAGGCATTAGCCGGTTAGCAACTCATCTGATCCAACAAATCAAACCAGACCAACGCGACCTCTGAACCCGGAGCCAGCTAATCAATACAGAGCCAGCCAACCCATAAGGTTTCCTGCAGGCAGGCTCCGACGGCCCCAAAACCAACTAGAACTATCAGAATCTCACCAACACACCGGGCACAGCAGGAACTCGCCTCTCGTCCACGAAAAAAACAATACGCACAGGCAGACGCAGCTCGCTAGAAAAGCGCTGCGATCAACAACCGGGGATTAAATAACGGGCCGCAGCTCAGTGCCGGCCAAATAACTATCCTGGCAACAGGTGGGCGAAGTCGTCTAACCCGGCATAGCTGCCCGTTTCTACCGGCGCACGCCCAGAGTCAGGTCGCGTGACAGCGAGCAGATAGCGCACACCCCACTCAGCCGCCGCATCAAGCACAGAGATATTGTCATCAACCAGCAGGGTTCGATCCGGGTCGAAAGGTTCTATCTCATGGAGCCGCCGCCAGAAACCCTGCTGTTCTTTAGCAAAACCCAGGTCATGAGCACAGATAACCCGGTCAAGATGGACCTCCATACCGGTTTTATCCATTTTAAAATCAATCCCATCGCGGTGGGAATTGGTCACTAACACCGTACGAATACCGTGGGTTCGCAAACTACGCAGAAAGCGCTCCGCGTTGGGTCGCATCTGTACCAGGTGGCCTAGTTCGGCATTGAGTTCGGCCACATTCAGCTGCAGCACTTTGCTCCAGTGGTCCAGACAGTAAAATTCCAACGTCCCCTGGCGAGCACTGGTCATGTCCAGGATCGCCGCTCGGGCTTGCTCAATTGACAAATTTTCTCGCGCACCAAACACGCCGGGCAGGTGATCAAGCCAGAACTGATTGTCGTAGCGCAAATCCAGCAAAGTGCCGTCCATATCCAACAACACCGTGTCGATCGCATCCCATTCAACCACTTACCTTCCCTCTGCTGTTATTTGCTGATTTGCGCCGGATTAACCACATGCTCTAAAGCCGAGCTTGCGGCTGAACCTCTAGTTTAGCCGCTGACAACACTGCCAGTATTTTCTTTCGCTGACACTGGTCGGACCGCCAGCTCAAAAATAGTTGGTTGACGCCAAATCCCCGCGCTTGAACCGTCAATCTGCAGCTAAAACCGACCCAGCTACGCGATCATTACATCAATAAATGGGCAGCATCCATCAAAGGTGCTACCAGCAAAATCTTGGCCAGTTGAAGTATTAAGAAGGCCACTAATACCGAAATATCCAGCAGCCCTATCGGTGGAATATTTTTCCGTAACGGCCTCAGCAAAGGCCCGCAGAGCTGATCTACCAACATCAGCACCGGACTATAACCACCGCCGCCTATCCAGCTGCTCACCACCATAATCAGCAGTAATACCAGATAAAAATTCAGCGCCAGGTTGACCAGCTCACCAACACTGGCCAACAACAACCCGGGTATTCCAGGCAGTTGACCCCTAAGCAGATAAAGAATCACCAGCTCGGCTACTTGTAATAGCAGCATCAAAACAAGACTAGAGCTGTCAATTCGGCCAATCGGCGGAATCACCCGGCGCATCGGCCTTAATAACGGCTGGGTCGCCTTGACCACAAATTGTGACAGCGGGTTATTGAAATCGGCCCTGACCTGGGCCAACAAAAACCGCGCCATGACCACCGCAATATAGAGACCGAAAAAAGTCTGAATCAGAAATTGCAGCGCATCTACTAGGTAACTACCACCCACCTGATTTAACTCCGTTAATTAACAAAACAGCAAACCACCTGAAACGGTTCGTCTGGCCCCGCCAGTTGCAACCAAGCACTCAACACCTACGCTTCTGCAGCCAACTCTGCAGCGCGATCGCATGCCGCCTGCAGCGCATCATTGAAGATCTGACCAATACCCTGATCATTCATCACTTCTAGGGCCGCTGCAGTTGTACCACCAGGGGAGGTCACCTGCTGGCGAAGGGTTGCTACCGAGTGGTCGCTCTGCCTGGCAAGCTCGGCAGCTCCCGCAGCAGTGGCCAGTGTCAGCTCAGTGGCCTGCTCAGCAGACAGGCCTAGCGCTTTACCTGATTCAACCATCGCTTCCATAACCCGAAAAAAATAAGCGGGACCACTGCCTGAGACCGCTGTTACCGCATCCAGCAATACCTCATTTTCGACCCAAAGCGTGCTGCCGGCTGCTGATAAAATCTGCTCCGCTAATTGCCGCTGCTGCTCGCTAGCACGCTGATTGGCAAACAACGCAGTAATACCAAGCCCCACCAATGCCGGCATGTTGGGCATGGTTCGTACCACGCTGACACCACCACCCAGCCATTGATCAAGGCTATCCATCGGGATACCCGCCACAATAGAAACCACCAACGGCTTTTTGGCCTGCACCGACGTGGCCATCTGCTGGGCAACCTGTTTTAAAACCTGGGGCTTAACCGCTAAAACCAGACAATCAGCCTGAGCAACAATCTCGTTATTATTACTATCGACCACGACACCGAAGTCTCTTCGCAGAGAGGCCGCCGCTTCAGCCTGGGGCTCTGCTACCAACAGCTGCTCACTAGAGGTACCACTATTGAGCAGACCTCCAATCAACGCCCTGGCCATATTACCGCCACCAATAAAAGCTATCTTTGTCATCGTCTAGTTACCAT
>JAHRWJ010000320.1 GCA_019090185.1 Immundisolibacteraceae bacterium | reverse complement strand
TTCAGGGTTTCCAGGCCAGCTGCAGCTACTGCCGGGTCACGTTGATCTTCCGGTAAGAACATCGAGTGCATGAGGATATCCAGCAACGGCGCCTCAGCTTCGGTGATTGCCCAGAAACTCCAGTGGTAAGCCTGTCCGCGTAGTTCTGCTGTTTCAGGCATTAATTTCTGGTATTTGTCAGCCAGGTAGAGATTGACCGCCATCGACTCCCAGATGATGGTGCCGTTGTCATCGATAACCGGCACATGTCCATTAGGGTTCAGAGCCAGCATTTCCGGGCTGCGGGTCTCGCCGGTTCGTGGATCTTTGCTGATGATTTCGTAGGCTTGTCCTACTTCTTCGAGCATCCAAACAGCGCGTCCGGCTCGGCTAAAAGGGGCTCCGTAAAGTTTGATCATCGGTAAATTCCTCTATTTTTTTGGATTGAAGGTGGCAAGTAGCCTTAGGAAGGCAACGCGGTGGTCGTTCAGGATGGTGGTGCCGTTGACATAGATTACCGGCTAAGCATACCGTTTAATAACAAGTCCATCATCTGAGTGCTGTAGAGGTCGGAGTCGTCGGCGAATGAAATTTTGCTCGATTCCTGCATCTGTTCTCGGGTACGAATATAAAAAATGTTGGTGGCTAATATCGCCACTGCAACGATCGCGGCGTCTAAATCCTGGCGAATCTCACCATCGGTCTGGGCTTTTTCTATCAGCGACGTGACCCGAGCAAAATTGCGACCAAAATCGTCCTGTAGTACTCGAATTTCAGCGTCACTGGTATGTTCAAGTATTTCTCGCATTAATAATTTCGATTTGTTGGGGTGATTCAGGTAATTCGTCAGGTGGCCGTTGGCGAGCATAGTGAGGCGATCAGCATACCCAGACTGGGTTTCTTCGAGCCCCATCAGCAGCATGGTCGAATGGTTGGCAGCTGCTTTTAATACACTGATATAGAGCGAGCGCTTGGACTGAAAGTGATGAAAAATATTGGCCTTGCTGACATTTGCCCGTTCGGCAATGGCGCTGATGGAGACCGCATCGTAACCGCAGGTGGCAAATAGGTCCTCGGCGGCAATGAGCACGCGATCTACTGCATCGACACAGGGCTTTTTTGATTGCTGTGGTTCACTCATAGCGGTTCGTCCACCACCGGATTGGTTAGAGCGCCAATTTTTTCGATTTCTATGGTTACCGAATCACCGCTTTTCAACCAGATCGGTGGTTTTCTACCGACCCCGACCCCGCTCGGCGTGCCGGTTAAAATGACCGTGCCGGGCAGTAAAGTGGTACTGGCGCTTAAAAACTCGATCAAGGTTGGCACATCAAAAATCATATCGGAGGTATTGCTGTGCTGCAGCTTTTCGCCATTGACGAAGGTGGAAATTTCTAATTCGTTGGGGCTACTCAGCTCATCCGCAGTGATTAGCTCTGGCCCCAGAGGGCAGAAGGTGTCAAAGGATTTTCCACGGCACCATTGACTACCGCCCCACTCCATTTGCCAATCTCGGGCACTGACATCGTTGGCACAGGTATAGCCAAGTACATATTCAAGGGCGCTTTCTGCGCTGACGTTTTTACATCGCTTGCCAATAATGATCGCAAGTTCGCACTCATAATCCATTTTTTCACTGGTGGCCTGGCCTGGAATTTCAATATTCTGACCATGTCCGGTGATGGTGTTGACGGTTTTCATGAACAGCACCGGGCGTTCGGGCAGGTCTGCGCCAACCTCTACCGCGTGGGCTCGGTAATTAAGGCCCACACAAAATATCGCTGGGGGTTCTATGGGTGATAGACGTTTGTCAGGAACTTCAATGGGGCTACCGGCGCTATGTTGGCCAAACAGGTCGCCTTCAAGCTGATGCCAACCCTCACCAGTATCGATTGCAGTGTGGATATTTCCCGCGATTTCAAACCGTGCTATGCGCGCCATTATTTGACCTCCTTCTGTCCGTAGAATTGTTAATCGGGACTCCCCAACCCCAGAGCTTGTAAATCCTTGTAAATCGGTGCAAATCAAAGCCCCGTTTGTTTGCATGAGATAACGAAAAATTATTATGGAAACTAATGGTTCTGGTGATGGAGTTTAGCAACCCGGTTTATATTTACCACCATATCTACGGGCGTTAGTTTGAAATGCCGTTCAGGCTCCCGCTTGGCACCACGATTTAGCCGTTTTAAACAGCCAAGCCAGGCTACTCAGGTGACCCAGAATTCAATGGATGGTGGCAATTAACGGTGTGCAGTGGTGATTTTTGGGTGACTGCGGGGAATTCGGCCCGGCAGCGATCGGTGGCCCGTTGGCAGCGTGGGTGAAAATGGCATCCTGTGGGCCGATTACCGGGGGAGGGCGGTTCCCCCGGCAGTGGGGGCGCTAGCGGCTTTTTGCCGTTCCTGGTATCCAGTGTTGGCACCGCGTTCAGCAGTGCCTGGGTGTAAGGGTGAGCGGGGTTGGTCATGAGTTCGGTGGCTGGACCGAGTTCGATAATGCGGCCCAAATACATGACCGCTACCCGGTCGGCAAAATACTCGACCACGGATAGATCGTGGCTGACAAAAATATAGGTTAAGCCGCGCTGGTGTTGCAAAGTTGCTAGCAGATCGAGGATTTGCGCCTGCACGGAGAGGTCTAAGGCGCTGGTGGGTTCATCCAGTAGCAGCAGTTCTGGTTCTACTGCCAAGGCGCGGGCGATGCCAATACGCTGGCGCTGACCGCCGGAGAATTCGTGGGG
>JAHRWJ010000041.1 GCA_019090185.1 Immundisolibacteraceae bacterium | reverse complement strand
GGCCACACCATGGTGGCAGCGTTTCAGAATTTTTATGTGATCACCCGCTACAACCATAGTCCGCTTTATGCGATGGCCGTCTTTCAACTTAGTGAGTCGTTGCGATTAGGCTATCAGGCAAATTAGCCCATTGGGGCTGGCGGGGATGGTTACTCTGTTGGTGCGGATTAATGGCGGGCTGCAGCCCGGCAATTTATCGCCAGAGTGACGGGGCTCCTAATAGTCGGCATCTAAGTCAGATGCAGTTTGCCGATGCGGTGCCAAAGGCAGAGCGCCTCTGTCGGGGTTGTTTTCGACCCTACCAAATTAATGGTATTCGTTATCAGCCATTGGCCAGTGGCGGCGGATTCAGGCAGTCTGGCGAAGCATCCTGGTATGGCACCGCCTTTCATGGCAAGCCAACGGCCACCGGGGAGCCTTACAATATGTTTGCGATGACCGCGGCCCATAAAACCCTGCCGCTACCAAGTTATGCCCGAATTCGGAATTTGGAGAATGGCAGGTCAGTGGTGGTGCGGTTAAATGACCGGGGACCTTTTAAAGCGGGTCGAATTGTTGATCTCTCCTATGCTGCTGCGGTCAAGCTGGGTATTGAAAAAGTTGGTAGCGCTCAGGTTGAACTGGTTGCTCTGCCTACATCGGCCATTGCTGCGTCGGCTCCGGGTCAACCTGAACAAATCCAGGTGGGCGGTATTCAACCTAAGTCAGCTCCGCAACCGGCCGGCGTAGAATTGCCGGTCGAACAGGTGCTTTCAACAGATTTGTCGCTGGCGGTCAGCTTTAGTGATGATGCGAGCTTCATGGCTGCGGTGCCGGCGGGCCTCTATTTTCAGGCCGGCTCGTTTAGCAAGCAGCAAAATGCGGCCCGATTAAGGTTAAAGCTACTAGAGGCAGGGGTCGCGCCGGTTGAGGTGGTTGATGCCCGCATAGACGGCCGCACGCTGTATCGGGTGCGTGTTGGGCCGGTGCTGCCGGCAGTTGAACAACTCACTTTAGCCAGGTCCCAGGGGTTGGGACTGGAATTAACCAAATATAAATTTTGATTAGAGGATTTAGCGTGTTTGAACGGTTTTTGAGAAATTCTGGTCGGCAATTGTGCGGCGGTTGGCTGGTTGGCTTGTCTTTATTGATTCCTACGTTAGCAGCGGCTTTACCGCTACCGAGTGCGCCAAAGCTTGCAACCAGCAGCCATATATTGATGGATGTGGCTACCGGTAAAGCGCTGGTGGAACAAGAGGCTGACCTGCAGGTAGAGCCGGCTAGCTTAACCAAAATCATGACTGCTTTTCTGGTGTTCGATGAGCTTAAATCAGGTCGAATCAGTGAAGATGACCTGGTGACCATTAGTGAGCGTGCATGGCGTACCGAAGGTTCAAGGATGTTTATCGAGGTGGGTAAAAAGGTTCGTGTTGGTGACCTGCTGGTCGGCATGGTGGTGCAGTCTGGTAATGATGCCAGCGTGGCGTTAGCGGAACATATTGCCGGTAGCGAAGAGACCTTTGCCGAGTTAATGACCAGCACGGCCCAGCAGCTGGGCATGGTTAACAGCCAGTTTCGCAATGCGACCGGCCTGCCTAATTCGGAACATTACAGTAGTGCTCGGGATATGGCGTTACTGGCCGCCGAAACCTATCGACGGTTTCCGGTTTATTACCAACTTTATAGTCAGAAGGAGTACACCTTCAACAGCATCCGTCAGCACAACCGCAACCGATTGCTGTGGCGGGATAAAAGTGTAGATGGTCTTAAAACTGGCCATACCGAAGCCGCCGGCTACTGCCTGGTCTCGTCAGCATCCCGTGATGGCATGCGGCTGATCTCGGTGGTTACTGGCACCGATAGTGACGCGACTCGGTTTGTCGAAACCCAGAAACTGTTGAATTACGGATTCAGGTTTTTTGAAGTTCACACTCTCTTTGGCGGTGGTGAAGAGCGCAGTCGAGGGCCGGTTTATGGTGGCGAAATAGAGTCGGTATCGCTGGGTATCGCCGACGACCTGGTGTTGACCTTGCCCCGAGGTCGCAAACAGGATTTAGCGGCTGCCGTTGAGATTGATCGACAAATTCCAGCCCCGGTTGTCGCGGGCACCCAGCTCGGCGAGCTTCAGGTTTCGCTTGATGGTGAGTTGCTGGCAACCCGGCCATTGATTGCACTTGAGGCGGTGGCCGAAGGTTCAGTTTGGCAGCAGTTGGGTGATTGGGCGGAGAGCCTGTTTGAATAATTTCAGTCACGCCAGTGCTCACCCAGAGCTGGCCTGGGTGAATGGCGAGTTTATGCCGCCCGCAGAGGCAACCATTCCGGCGCTTGATCGGGGCTTTATTTTTGGCGACGCGGTTTATGAAGTGATCCCTGCTTACGGGGGCAAGTTATTTCTATTGCAGCCACATCTGCAGCGTCTGGCCCGTAGTCTTGAAATCACCCGCATACCGAATCCAAGAACTGACCTGCAGTGGCAGGCGCTGCTAACCGAGCTCGCCACACGCTGCGGTAGCCATGACCAATCGCTCTATCTGCAGGTAACCCGGGGGGTAGCGCCGCGAGACCACGCCTTTCCAGATACCGAACCCACCGTGTTCTGTATGAGCAGGCCGCTACCGGCTATTACAGATCAGCAGTTACAGCAGGGTTTAAGCGCGATCACCACCGAAGATATTCGTTGGAATTATTGTCACGCCAAAACCACCTCTTTAATTGCCAACGTCATGTTGCGTCAACAAGCGGTGGATGCTGGCGCCGACGAAGCCATATTGCTGCGTGATGGTCTGCTCACAGAAGGTTCTGCCAGTAATGTATTCATTGTCATTGGTGGCGAATTGATCACCCCACCGGCCGGCGAGCAGCTATTGCATGGCATTACTCGAGAAAGAATTTTGCAGCTGGCTCAAAAGCAGGGTATTGCGGTTGCCCAGCGGGTAGTCACTGAACAGCAGTTGCGCCAGGCAGATGAAATCTGTGTCAGTAGTTCGACCAAATCGATTT
>JAHRWJ010000319.1 GCA_019090185.1 Immundisolibacteraceae bacterium | reverse complement strand
TTCCTGTCTCTTCGAAGCAGATGACGGGGCGCCCCCATCAAGCTCCAGCTCTAACTGCAATTGCTTGGCCCGATTAACCGCCGCCATCACTTCGGCCGAAGGGGCAGGTCTGGCGGTTACTGGTTGTTTATCATTAACTTGGGCGTTGCCATTCTGGTTATCAACTCGGTTATCAACCAGGGCATCGCCTTGACCATTGCCCGGCTTTTGAGCAGGCGCATCCCGTCGGGCGCGCTTTGCCTCACGGCGTTGCTGGGCTTGCTCCTCACGGCGAATCAGCCGCTCGTCACGGGCCTCCATGCGGTCACGGGCGATATCCGCACTTATTTGCTGACTACGTTCAGCACGAATTTCACCCTTGGCTGCCCGATAATATTGCACTAACGGAATTTTACTCGGACAGACATAAGCGCAGGCTCCGCACTCAATACAATCGAACAGGTGGTGATGTTCGGCCTTGTCATGCTCGCCAGATTTGGCAAACCAGTACAGCTGCTGAGGTAATAATCCAGCCGGACAAACAGACGCACAATCACCACAGCGAATGCATGGCTGGTGTGTCGCCTGATGGTTGACCTGCTGGCCTGCTAGCGGCAAGGCCACCTGGTGTGATTCAGCCAGAACCAGGACACAGTTACTAATTTTAACAATCGGCACTTCAGCCGAGCGCAGGGCAAAACCCATCATCGGCCCACCCATTACCAGCTGAGTTCCATCAGCAGTTGCGCCACCACAAACTTCCAGCAACGCATCAATCGGTGTACCAAATAACACTTCGCGGTTCTGTGGTTGGGCAACACCCCTGCCGGTGATAGTCACCACCCGAGAAACCAATGGCGCTCCCAAGGTAACCGCCTGATGCAACGCAAACAGCGTACCCACATTCAGACAGAGCACACCGATATCGATAGGCAAACCGCCCTGGGGCACCTGCTTGCCAACCAGGTTCTCAATCAACTGCTTTTCACTGCCAGAGGGGTAGCGGGTCGGCACAGCGACCACGGCCACAGAGCTGCCTAGATCGCCGGAATCCAAACTGGCTACCTGGCTTTTCAACGTCTCAATTGCCTGCGGGCAATCATCCTCAAGCGCCAATGAGACCTGCTCAACCTTCAGTAGCTGGGCCAAACTGGCCGCAGCCGTGACTATCGCTGACGCCTGCTCACGCATAAGCATATCGTCACAGGTGATACCCGGCTCGCACTCGACCCCGTTAATAATCAAGGTTGAGAGCCGGCGACCATCGGTGCCGCTGAGTTTGATCCAGGTGGGAAAACCGGCACCACCGAGGCCACTCAGCCCAGCGGAGCTGGCAATTTCTACCAACCCTTCTAGTGTCAACTCAGACCATTGTCGGGGACTCTGCTCTGCTCTGCGATCACTACCGTCGGGCTCAATGATCAGCGTGGGTAGCGATAACCCGGAGAAATGAGGCGCCGGATGGTCGGCCACTTCAACCAGTTCGCCGGCGGCCGGCGCGTGCCAGGTGACAGCACCACTGCGCTTATCAACAACTAGTGGTTGTCCAGCTGCGATCTCTGCCCCGGGTTCGATCAGTAATTCATCATGCTCGGACATCGGTAGATAAAGCCGCTCTGGCAATATCGGCGGCTGAATAGGCAAGCCAGTAGAGTCGCCACCATCAAACACTAATCCAGTTAAGCCACCACGAAAACCATGCAGCTGACTCATGACGCAACCTGATCAGGCGACTGACTAAAAGCCGATTCGGTCGATTCATCATCTACCGAAGCTGGCAGCGGCCATTGCCAGGTTGCTACGGTCGGTTCGACCGGCAACATATAAATGCAGTCCACCGGACATGGCTCCACACAGAGATCACAGCCGGTGCACTCGGTGACAATAACGGTGTGCATTAATTTATTGGCACCTACAATCGCATCCACCGGGCAGGCCTGAATACACTTGGTGCAGCCAATACAAATTTGTTCATCGATCCAGGCAACCGTCGGCAATTCACTCTCAACGCCGTTCTCCGGGTTCAGCGGTTTGCTCTCTACTCCAAGCAGGTCTGCCAGCGCGTCAATCGTCGCCTGACCGCCCGGCGGGCATTGGTTAATATCGCTTTCACCGGCAGAAATAGCCGTGGCATAGGGACGACAACCGGGAAAGCCGCACTGACCGCACTGGGTCTGTGGCAACGCTTTATCGATCTGTTCTACCAGCGGATCGCCCTCAACTTTAAATCGCACCGCAGCAAGCCCCAGCACCGCACCGATGGCTGCCGCAAGCAGAACCAGGACAAAGACAGCACTCACGCTAACGGACCAGACCGGTAAAGCCCATGAAAGCCAAACTCATGATGCCGGCAGTGATCAGTGCGATCGCATTGCCCTGGAACGGCAAGGGCACATCGGCCACCTCAAGGCGCTCGCGCATCGCAGAAAACAGCACAAGTACCAGCGCAAAGCCGAGCGAACCACCAAAACCAAACAGCAGGGACTCAAAAAAGTTGTTCTGCTGCTGCACGTTTAACAGCGCCACGCCTAATACCGCGCAGTTAGTCGTAATCAACGGCAAATAAATGCCGAGCACCTGAAACAGCAGCGGACTAGATTTATGAATAAACATCTCAGTGAACTGCACCACACCGGCAATTACTAGAATAAAACTGATGGTGCGCAGGTACTCCAGCCCAAAGGGTAGCAGCAGGTA
>JAHRWJ010000318.1 GCA_019090185.1 Immundisolibacteraceae bacterium | reverse complement strand
GCATCGCGAACATCGGCAAGCGTATCTGCACCGCTGTCGATGGTCACCGCAATGATATCGGTGCCGGCAATAATGGTGAGGTCGCCAGTGCCGACCGATTCCGTTGAGCTGGTGAAGTCAACAGATTGCAGCTTTTGCACCTTAGCGAGGTTTTCAACAATGACGTCGATATCGCCTAACGGGGCATCACTGGTGGTGCTAACGCTGATGTAGTCATTGTTATTTAATGAGGTGGTGCGGTTCTGAAAGTTATTCAGGTTATTCAGGGCATCGAGGGCTGTTTGGAAGGTCGCCAGGGAAGATGAAAACTGGCCGAGACCGGAGAGGTTGGTTTGGAAACCTGTCTCCAGGGCATTGAGGCGATTGGTTGTTGGCAGTGCCTCTGCGCTCACCAGGTTTGACACCAGGCCGTCAATATCCAGGCCAGAGCCGATTCCTGATGAAGTCAGCATGTCGATTCCGTTGGTGTCATAGCGCTTGTCTCCCTGGGGTTCGGATTGGATTCACCCGTTAAATGCTGAATTCAATTAGCCGGTTAAATCTTCCAATAAGCCGCCACCTTCTTTGAGGCGCTGCGCTACGGATAGTAATTCTTCACTGGGTATCTGCCGGATCACCTCTTCGGTCTCTTTGTCGAGTACGGTGACCACCGTTTTGCCGGTGCCCTCATCAACATGAAACAGAAGGTTGCGATCTATCTGTTGTGACAGCTGTTTAATACTATCGACCGCCCGGGTGATTTCTTGAGCGGATAAAGGGGGAGTGTTTTCAGTCGAGGCTGGTTGTCCTGGCGCTGGGGGCGCAGGCTGGCTAGAGCTGACCGTGTTGGTCTGCTGCGGGGCCGATTGGGGCTTCGCTGTCGGTGGTGCGCGGCTGGCCCGTTCGGTAATCGGTAGAGCATTTTCACTGGACATTGTTACTATCTCCGTTTGAAGAGACAACCGGGGCCAACTTCCTGTCAGCCCCGGTGCTCATGTCACGGTTGGTACCGGTTCTACTGTTTTAGATTATTGCAGTAGGCTTAATACGCTTTGTGGTGAAGAGTTGGCCTGGGCCAACATTGCCGTGCCGGCCTGCTGCAAGATCTGTGAACGGGTTAGTTCGGCAGTTTCTGCGGCAAAGTCGGTATCTTGAATCCGGCTACGAGCAGCAGAGAGGTTCTCTGCTGAGGTCGCCAGGCTGGCAATGGTGCTTTCAAAGCGGGTTTGGATGGCACCGAAGGTACCGCGTAGGGTATCTACATCGCGGATCGCCTGGTCAATCTGGCGGATGGCGCTGTTGGAATCGCCCACGGTGAGCACGTTAGCAGAGGCTATTGCAGCTGCGTTGGTGGTGTCGGTGGCGGCGTCAGCGATACCTGCAAAGAAGGTTTCGTTACCGGTGACATCCGTAACCGTGATCTGCTGAGCAGATACCAGGTCAATGGTGCCTTTAAAGGTATCGACCCGAGCATCACTCACTGCACCGGTGGCGGTAAGCGTATTGCCTAAAAAGCCGGTCACGCTATCCGCATCGCCGGATGTCGATCCAGAGAGTTGCTGAGCGAACTCAATGTTTCGACCGTCGCTGGCGGTGAGCAGAATATCGTTATTGGATTGCAGCGTAGCGGTGACACCAGTGGTTGCTGCATTGGTATTGATCAGCGTAATCAGATCACTTTGTGCAGTAATGGTGGGTGTTTCACCCTGTACCGCGACCTGTGTGCCGTTAATTTCCAGGGTGTACTGCAGAGTATCGCCGGTGCCAACCACATCAGTGAAATTCAGCGCACTACCAAAATCGGATGCGGTGATAGTCGCCGTGGTGGCGTTGGCGGTAGCGGTGACCCCGTGGGTACCCTCAAGTGCGGTAATCGCAGCGGCGATCTGTAGTGAGCTACCACCGCCGAGGCCATTAAGACCTACGGTTGCAGCACCAATGTCGACACCACCCACCTGGATTTCACCAGCACCGAGTGCGGCCGCATCAGCGGTTAAGGCTGCAAAATTGAGTCCGGTATCGGCTGCCTGAGCGGTTTGAGTTAGGCTGGTCGTAGCAACCTGACCAATGGCGGTGTTGCGCATGGATGAACTCACATCCACGGTGATGGTTTCGCCGACGTTGGCACCAACCTGGAAGGTGGCGTTACCGAGGGTGCCATCGAGCACATTCCGGCCATTAAAAGAGGTGTTTTTGGCCAGTTCGTCGTTGGCCGAAAGTAGCTGTTGGAATTCCGCATCAAGGGAAATCCGATCTTCGTCGGTGTTGGTGGCATTGGCCGACTGGATGGAGAGTTCCCGCATTCTCTGTAGATTGTTGGTGACCTGCTGTAGTGCCCCTTCCCCCACCTGCGATAACGAGATGGCGTCGGCAGCGTTTCGTGATGCCTGGTTGAAGCCTCGGATTTGTGAGGTCATACGGTCACTGATGGCCAGTCCAGCAGCATCATCTCGGGCGCTGTTGATACGTAAACCAGAAGATAGCCGCTGGATCGACGTTGAGAGTGAATTCTGGCTCGCGTTCAGATTTCTCTGCGCATTGAGTGACAGAACATTCGTGTTAATTACATTAGCCATTTTCAGTATCTCCTGGTAGTTGGCATGCCGATGGTTGGTCGGCGGCAGCGGTATCGATTTGGGTGTGGTGTAGAACTCGATTCCACCACCTGATATTCGCCTATAGTTTGTTTTCGGAACTTACAAGTAGTTCTTTAAGGTTTTTTAAAAAAAAGCGGCAAAATCGGCAAATTAATCTCATGGTTGCCGTTTTGGTCGGGGTTATCGGTGCAGACTGTTGGAGCGGTGAACCGGTCTTCCTAAGTCGACAGATGATCTTGCCGCCTGTTTGCCGGGTTACGGGCAAGTCCTTGAAAATTCGAGGGTTTAATCGGTTTCTGATGCTCTTGAAGCGGTTGTTAAATCGGCGGGATTGGTTTGGTTTGCCGCCGTTGCCGCCAACAGCTGGCCAGGCTTTTAGATAAATTGAAAATTTATTTAATTTTTGCCATTAATCCCTAAAACCGGGCTTTTCTGGCTGCTTCTATGGTTTTTTTGACTGAAGCCGGCAACTTATTGCCACCCCAGGTTGAATAGGTTTTGGTGCGGGTTACTGCAGTAACGACAACACGCTCTGTGGCGATGAGTTGGCCTGGGCGAGCATGGCGGTACCAGCCTGTTGCAGTATTTGCGAGCGAGTCAATTCGGCGGTTTGCTGGGCAAAATCGGTGTCCTGAATTCGACTACGGGCAGCGGACAGGTTTTCAGCGGAAGTGGCCAGACTGGCGATGGTGCTTTCGAATCGGGTCTGGATGGCACCAAAGGTGCCGCGCAAGGTGTCCACATCACGGATCGCCTGATCAATGCTGCGAATCGCGTTGTTGGAATCCTCAGCCGTGAGCACGTTGGCCGAGACGATGGCTGCTGCGTTGGTGGTGCTACTGCTGTTGTTGGTAATCTGCGAGAAAAACTGGTCGCTGCCGCCATCATTTAAATCGTTAACTACTATCTGGTTTTTGGCATCCAGGGTGATTGCGGCTTTGAAGGTACGTACTGATGCCCCTTGTCCGGAGGCTCCAGGTTCAGAAACCAGGTCTCCCAAAAAGCCATTAACACCATCCGAAGCGCCTCCGCTAGCATTTGATACGGCTTCGGCAAATTCAATGTTTCGACCATCGGATGCACTCAGCAGTATGTCGTTGTTGGCTTGCAGGGTTGCGGTCACGCCGGTGCTAGCGGCCTGGGTATTAATGAGTGTGATCAGGTCGCTCTGGCTGGTAATGGTGAGTGCATCTTCGATCTGCACAGCGACCTGTACGTCGTTGATCTGTAGGGTGTAGTGAAGCGTTGAGTCGTTGCCAACATCGTTAAATGTCAGGGCGGTGCCAAAGTTGGCCGCAGTAATAGTTGCTGTGGTGGTGCCTGCGTTGGCGGTCACCCCGTGGGTGCCCGTGAGCTGGTTAATGGCGGTTGCGATCTGGGT
>JAHRWJ010000317.1 GCA_019090185.1 Immundisolibacteraceae bacterium | reverse complement strand
TTTGCGTTTTCGTCCAGCAAATCTTCCGGCGGAGGCATCTGCTGAGCCAGAGTAGCCAGGTCGTAGCGATCGTTGAGATCATCGGCAATGACCGTTGAGCTACTGCGTTCGGCTTCGAAATAATTACTCAGCAGCTGTTCAAAACCGGCATCGGTATGGGTTTCGATGGCACCCGGGGAGCCACCGTAACGTTGCAGTTCTAAAAGAATTTCGAGGTCGGTATTGTCACGGCAGTGAACGGTGGGCGATCTATCCGCGTGGGTTTCCAGTAAGACGCCGTGACGTTTACAGAAGGCATAGGTTAAGGGTTTGGCTTGTGACTGGCTCGTAGATAAAGGGGTAGCTGCGGTTGCTGCGTTCACGCTCAGGGATGTTGTTCTGGTGTTGGAGAAGTTGTCGGAGCCGTCGCTGGTTCGGGCCAGCTCAAAGGGGGAAGTACCGGCGCATCGTCACTTGTGGTCAGGTGCGCCTCAGCCGCTAGCCGCTGGGCCAGTTGACTGGCACGCATGTTGGCATATTTGCTGCCGGTGACGTTGCGGGCATCATTAGCATCGCGAACGATTTCTGGCTTGATGAACACCATGAGTTTACGTTTGTCGTGGTCGCTGGTTTGGTAGCGAAAAAAATGGCCTAACACGGGTAAGCTTCCCAGTAGCGGCACTCGCTCGTCGGTGGTGACTACCTGGTCATCGATAAGCCCCCCCAGCACAATGGTTTCACCGCTATCCACCAGAACAGTTGTGCTAATGGCGCGCTTGTTGGTTACCAGGTCGCTAGCACCGGTAATGGTTGAGGCGGGTACCAGGCTGGAAACTTCTTGGTGGAGTTCCAGCTTAATGGCGTTGCCATCATTAATTTGTGGTGTCACTTTCAAAGTGACGCCGACATCTTCGCGCTCGATGGTTTGAAATGGATTCACTGACCCGGATGATGCGCCTGTGTTGGTGAATTGGCCGGTAACGAAGGGTACCGACTGGCCAACCAGTAGTTCTGCTTCCTGATTATCAAGGGTCATGATCGACGGCGTAGACAGAATGTTAGCGGTGACGTCGGTGGCCAATGCCCGCAACAGGGCGCCAAAACTGGTGCCATCTGAATCGAAATGGCCGACCGCCAGGCTTAGTCCCGGGTTTAAAACTGCGTTACCGTCGAGGGCACTTTGAGCAATGTTAATGATGTTCGATCCGCCGCTACCAAAGACGGTTCCAGCTACCGGGCCATCGCCATCCCCGCTGCCATTGACCAGCCACTGTACGCCCAGTTCGTCCGCATTGCCGGCGCTGACATCCGCAATGATCGCTTCCACTAGCACCTGCGCACGCCGGACATCGAGTTTTGAGATCACCTGGCGTAAGCCGTTATAAATGGGTGGCGATGCGGTGATGATCAGGGAGTTGGTGTTGGCATCGGCCTGCACCGCAGTTTGTGGCGCATTACTGTCGTTATCGCTGTCAATCGTGCTGGCGAGTATGTCGACTAAGTCGACAGCGCTGGCATAGTTAAGGTAAACCACATGGGTGTTGCTTTGCTCGCCGCTGGGCATATCCAGGTGAGCGATAATTCCGCGAAGTCGAACCCGCCCCGCCTGGTCACCGTTTAACAAAATACTGTTACTGCGGGCATCAGCTATAAATTGCACGCCCTGCAAGCTACTGCTGCTACTTTGCAGCGAGGTAAGCACGCCTGCAAGTTCTGCTGCTGAGGCGTTTTCAAGCACGATAACCTCGGTTTCCATGCGGGTAACGATGTCAATTTTGGCGATTAACGCTTTAATCCGCTCTACGTTGTAAGAGTGGTCGCTCAGCAGCAGGATGTTGGAGTTTGGAAACGCGGCCAGGTGTGCGTATTGGGGCACCAGTGGTCTTAGCGCAGGCAGTAGCTGCTGCGCGGGCATGTGCTTTACTTCAATGATTTCAGTGACCACGTCGCCGCCGACCACCGGTGTCGAGGCCAGCCCGGCAACGATGCCACTGGTTTTGGCGTTAACGTTGGGTACAATTTTGATCACTTCGCCGCTACCGACCGCAGAAAATCCATGGACATCGAGAATTGACAGAAACACGTCGTAAAGTGCTTCGTGGTCCATCGGTTGGGTAGAAATTACGGTGACCTTGCCGGTTACGCGGGGGTCGATAACAAAATTAGTGCCAGTGACCTCAGCCACCGTATTGATCAGCGCATGAATATCCGCATTCTGTAAATTTAGGGTTATTTCCTGGCTTTTTCCAGCCGTAGGAAAAAACAGAAGTAGTGCCAGGAGAGGCAGTAGTAGCTGGTGGTAGATGGCTTTGCAGCTATTGGTAAGACCCATGAAGAGAGATTCCAGCGGTTAAAGAGCAGAGATTCTAAGTTGGTTAATTCGGTGGAGATTGCCGACCGATTAAATCGGTCAACATTATTGTTAATTATTATTGGCAGAATAGTATCATTTGGCAGGCTAAATTATAACGGCTGAAATATCAATTAGTCATTGTAAAATAAAAAGATAAAACCTTTTCTTTACGTAAAACCTTAAG
>JAHRWJ010000316.1 GCA_019090185.1 Immundisolibacteraceae bacterium | reverse complement strand
TATGGCCAACCACCAGCTGCACCCCATTGGCCGATACGGCCTCGATAATCTGATCGCAATCACTCAGGGTTAGCGCCAGCGGCTTTTCGACGATGATGTGAATACCCGCTTCTGCAGCCTGAATCGCCTGCTGGCGGTGTAGCTGATGCGGGGTGGCGATGTAGACCGCATCTAACCCGGGTAGCGCGAGTAACTCACTTAAATCGCTAGTGATAAAAGCACCGAAGTCTGCGGCAAAACTATCCAGTGCCGACGGATTCAGATCACAGGCGGCCACCAGCCTAACTCCGGCGTGATGCCGCAAGTTCATCACCATCATACTGCCGGCCACACCCAGGCCAACGATGCCGAGCCTTAACGTAGGCAGGTTCTTAGCCACGCTCATATCAACCATGCTGGACTCATATTGGGTTAAACCACCGCCTTGGCATCGGCTGCGGCGGAATCGGCTAGCAGCTCCGCCAGGGAATCGATGGTTGATACCCGCTGACCCGGCGAACGCACATGATAAAGATCACCCTGGTGGGGCAAGGTTGGCTCTTCGCCCTGCTGAAGTTTTTTCGCCGCCTGAATCATCCGTCGTCTCAGCGTCACCCCAGGCAAGTCGGTGGCAACCAGATGTTCGCGGGTGCGATCAACCAGAGCCCCGACCTGGGCACCCTCAACGCTGGGCATATTCTCCTGCACGCTGCGATCCTGCTCATTGGCGCCGTAAATCCCGGTGAAGTTCACCTTGGCCTGAATATCCGCGTCGCGCAGATAGCTATTTTCGCGATTGGCATCCGGCAAACCGATATCGATAATATAACCATCAGGGAGGGTAAAGGTGCCCTGCGTAAGCCGAGGTGGAAACGCCACGCCACCTTCAATGCTGGTAATTTCTGACTCATTCAGCGGCCGTTCACCATGGTAGGCAAACGCAAAAGTCGCGGTGTGGTAATCATCAATTGGCACCCAGACCCGACCGCCCTGTGGCCAGCCTGGATTACCCACCAGGCTATAGGTCGGCATCATCCACTGGGCCATCATCCAGTGATTTTGCTGCGGATCAGCACTACGGCGACGCGATCCGGTGATAAAACCGTAGTCGGTCTCCTGCACTTCAATTTGTGGCGCACCATCAAACTGAGCCGCTTCAATCACCTCTTTTAGGTAATTGGGGAAATGGGTCATATCCTGCCAGCTGTGCAGAAAGGAGACGTGGGAATTATCAAACTCACCCTCTACACCCTGACACCAGTTACTGCGCTGTATCCAGCGACTCAAATGGCGTTGATCATCATTAACCCGAGCCCACTCCAACTGCGGTAGTTGCGGTAACTTTCGGCCTGGCTCGTTGGGGCCCATGTAGATCCAGATCATGCCGCCCCACTCCTGGGTGGGATAAGAGGTGAGCTGTATTTCATCCTTGTAGGTGCTCTCAGTAGGCTCGTTTGGCATATCCACACAGCGACCATTGACGTCGAATTTCCAGCCGTGATAAGTGCAGCGCAGACCACACGCCTCGTTACGACCAAAATAGAGCGGCGCCAGTTTATGGGCGCAGTAGGGTTCGATAATGCCAACCACCCCATCGCTATTGCGAAACGCCAGCAGGTCTTCGCCCAGAATACGCAGCCGTACTGGCGAACCATCGGTTAGCAACTCTGCGCCGATAACCGCCGGCAACCAGTAGCGCCGAAACAGTTCACCCATCGCTGTGCCGGGCCCCACCCGGGTAATTAATTCATTATTGGCTGCCGATAACATTGCCCTATTACTCCTCGTTACTCATCTTTATGCCTAAAGTTATAATAAGTTCAAACCCACCCACCGAACAGATGTGACGAACATTAATCTCACACTAATATCTGCCGATAACGTTAGCGAACCTGAGAATGCGCGGGCCAGTCCAGTAGAGTCGAAATTTTCACGCTTCTTTGTCACGCTGTTGCGGACGAATCGCTACAGATGGCTAATTCCGCGCGACGCCTGTGGCCATTAAGCAGCGATACTTTGCGTATCTAGACGCCCAAAATTTCCCTGCTGATTTACTCAACCATCGGCGTGTAACGGCTAACTTGCGCCTGCCATTTCATTTTTTATAGTATAGATTTCAGGGTTTTTCTTGAAAAATTCCTCCAACTCAAAAGCTTTCAAAGCCAAACTATTGCTGACTACCATAGGCTTTTTATTATCTACTACCATCGCCTTCGACGTAGAGAGCGATGGCACTAAACCGCTAACCCTCGCCTCTCACTCGCCCGACTCAACCCATCACCTGCATCGGGCAAAAATAATTCTCGGCCGGGCATTGACTCAGCTAGGCTACAGCCTGACTATCCGCCGATGTGAACCCAATCTGTGTACCCAGCTAGCAAACCATAACCGGGTCGACGGCGAATTAATTCGCGTTGCTATCTACCATGACAGAGTCCCAACCCTATTAATGGTTAAGGAGCCGGTTCTGTCTGTTACCTGGTCTGCCTACAGCCTGAACCCGGCTATTCAGGTTCAAAACTGGCAACAAATTGTAAACAGCAATTTTAAAATCAGCTACCTCGATGGACTCCCCTTTCTAGACCATCACCTATTGGGAAAAGTGTCACCGGAGCGGCTGGTTAAATTAAAACACTGGATGGTTGGCCTGGAGAGTCTGCGCTCTGGCAAAGCAGATATTTTCATCACCGCGGATCACGTAGATAGTATCTCTATTAGAAATTCCGAACTCTTCTATTTTCGGCAAATCCAACTTTTTGAGCAGGTACCGCTACACACTTTTTTAAATAGCAGACATCAACAGCTGGCCAAAAAGCTCTCCGCGATCATGGCAAAAATGAAAACCAACGGTGAGATTAGCGCCATCGACCAAGCGCTTTTCATCGCTCGCTAAGAGCCGCAGATCAGCACTGACCACTAAAACAAGAAAGCCGCAGTAGCTTTGAGAGCTACTGCGGCTTTTTAAATGGCTAACTGATGTTTAGTCTAGTTGGCTATTTTAATAGGCCATCAATTCGCGATACTTTTTCCAGAAACCTCGAATGGTGGTCTCGGTCACCAGGTGGTCCTGATCTTCTGCCGTCTTACCCCCCATTTGCAGCACGTTGCGGGCATCTCGACTACGGCTAATCGCCTGCTGGCAAATGACGCTGGACTCACCATCTTCCATCGAAATCATGCCTGCGGGACCAATCAGGTTAATCTGCTTCAAACGAATCGCGTCAAGCTCTGGGTCGTCATCCTCATAACCAAAGTAAGTCCAAACCAGCTCAAACTCCTTTTCATTTTTCGGCACTATCTGCCGCACCGCCAAGGTGTTCTGAATCTGTTGAATCACCAGGCTGGGCATAATCGACAGAATCACCAGCGTGGTATTGTCATTCCATTCACCGGCACGCCCGGCCAGCAGCGACATATCCTCCAGCGAATAATCGCCGGCCTGATAGGTGCGCAGGTGTGCATCGCTGGTCTCTTTGAGTGACTCGTCACTGTCGGTACCAGACTCGGAAAACAGCACCGTATTCCAGTCATTCGACAATCTCACGCCGCCGGTCTGGGACGAACGATAGAGTCCAAAAGTCATGTGAAACAGATGTAATAAACTCGCGTGATAAGGGTCTTTGGTGTTCTCCGCGTAGAACTTCCAGTTGCTGTCAATGTACTGACGGGCATGGCCAAGCACCTTCACTGGGCGATTGAAAATGCGTTTCACATGGTCGTTGACGCTACTGTCGCCGCCCAAATAGGTATCAACATCCTCCATGTCCCAGTCAAAGGTGCCAAACACAGCGCCGTTATAGTCCTCGACCCTAATTTTGCGCAGCGGATAATCTTGCATGTCAAAGTCGTCGGGCATGCCACCGTTGCCACCCAAACCACGCCGAAACGGCACACCAATCAAATCACCCTGGTTATTAAAACTCCACTGGTGGTAAACACAGGTGTGGCTGCCATCTGAGCTGCCGCAGTTATCCCGCACCACCAACGCGCCACGGTGGGCACAGCGGTTCTCCCAGGCGTAGATTTGACCATCATTATCCCGGGTCACGACCACCGGGATGTCACCAATAAAAGTGGCTTTATAGTCACCGGCGTTGGGTACTTCCGCGGCCAGACCCAGAAAATTCCAGGTCGGCCCCTGGTAGATCAGTTCCATCTCCCGATCAAACACCTCGGGGTCATTAAACACACCATAGGGAACTGAGTCGCACTCTCCAGCTGGTGGCCAGTTAAGGTCGTTTGGCGTCATTACTCTTGCGTCCATATTGCTCTCGCTAAAATTTTGAATCGGTTAACAGTGAGCATTTACTAATGCCAACTAAAAAATTCAACTAAATAGGTGTCACCATCAGGGTCTGAATCCGATAGGTATCAAAGACGCAAATTTTCTCTTTAAACAGCAGTTTGCCGTCTACTCGAACGATGGTGTCGTCGTATCTGCCGACGTTAAAGATACGGGTTTCACCATCCAGCAATGTCTGGAACACCGCGTAGTTGGTCTGCGCCTTAATCTGGCCGTCCGACTCACCAGTAATTCGGGTATTACTGACCAGATGGCGGTAAAAATGAGGGGCGAAAACGTTGGCATTACGCAGCGCGACGATGCGGTCTTTGAGCATGCCTTGAGAGTCACAAAACATCACCGAAACCGGCAATCCGGCGTCGGCGTTTTCGCGGGGAATTACTTTGTAATTGCACTGCGGGGTGAAAAAATCAGGCCAACGTTCCAGCTCGTCTGCGTCGATACAGGCAACGTAATCATTGATCAGGCCGGTGACCTCTAACAAGGTTTCGTAACTCATGGTGCGGTTGTCCTATCTCAAAATGAACCAATAACAATTGAGCCATTTTGATTTGAACAGCCACAGAGCACCCTGACGCATATCAACCGCCAGTTAATTTTGACAAGTCCAAAACTAGTAGAGCAACAAACACACAAGGGCTGCACCGGAAGCCGGAAATCAGAAAAGCCCTATCCAAGGTGGCCGCGTAAACGCCGGTAACTTAGGGGGTAGATTTGACTTGAAAGAAAATCGTATAAAGCGCCGGCACCAGGAAGCTGGTCAGCAGGGTTGCAACCGTTAGACCACCCATCATCGCCCAGGCCATTGGCCC
>JAHRWJ010000315.1 GCA_019090185.1 Immundisolibacteraceae bacterium | reverse complement strand
TAATCTGCGCAAACATCATCAGTTCCGCATCCGATGGATCTCGGCTGCTACTGAGATAAAACTGGTAGAGGTAATCAATTTCCTGATCAGATAACGCCAACCCGAGCTGCAGATTAGCCTGGCGCAGCGCATCCACACCCTGGTCGATCACCGCCACGGTTTGGTAGGCAATCGGATCAGCATGTTCGAATATCTTCGAGGCGGCGTAATCACCGCTCACCAGCTGCTCGGTCATGCGATCAAACAGCGGGAAACGGTGACCGGCTGAATTAGCCGCATCAAGTACCTGCTGATTACTGACCCCAGCCAGATGAACACGGACACCGCGCTCGATTCGTTGCAGATCAACAAAGCCACAAAGTCGCAGTATTTCTGTGGCTTTACTCGACCAGGGCGACTGACTGCCCGGCCGCGGCAGAATAAGGAGCCCTTGTTCGACAATCTTGCCAGCTTGGTTGGTTAACCCGGTTGGCGGCCCATTGATGATCTGCTCAAACCGAGGATGCTGGTCCGCCGGCAGCTCGGTGGCGAACTCGGCAAAATAGCAATATTCGGCCGTAAGTTCACCAACACCGGGCAGTAGCTCGGTTAGCTCAACAGCGAGCTGGGCTAATCGAAATGCCGGAAAGGCCGGTTTACCGGTCAGTTCCAGGCAGTTAAATTCCGAGCTGGTCAGTGATTTCAATCCAGGGGTACGCCTAACCGTAGGGCAACTTCTTCATAAGCTTCAACCACGTCGCCCAGGTCACGACGGAATCGATCCTTGTCGAGTTTTTTGCGGGTTTCCGCATCCCAGAGTCGGCAACCGTCTGGGGTAAATTCATCACCCAGTACGAGCTCACCTTCAAAATCGCCAAACTCTAATTTGTAATCAACCAGCAAAATGCCGATATCAGCAAACAGCTTTTTCAACACGTCATTAACAGCAAAGGTAATCTGCTGCATCTGGTCTATCTGTTGCTGGGTACCCCAGCCAAACAGACGAATATGATGATCGTTAATCATCGGGTCATGGAGTTCATCATTTTTCAGAAAAAACTCGAACAGTGGGGTTTCAAGTTCCAGCCCCTCCTCGACACCCAACCGCTTGCAGAGACTACCCGCTGCAATGTTGCGCACCACACATTCCACCGGCAGCATATCGAGCTTTTTCACCAGGCTTTCTTCAGCACTCAGCAGTCGATCAAAATGGGTATTGACGCCCGCCGCAGAAAGTTTCTGCATGACAAAAGCATTAATACGGTTATTGATCTCGCCTTTACGATTGAGCTGCTCGATCTTCTCACCGTCAAAGGCGGAAGTGTCGTTACGAAAATGCAGGATCAACCGGCTTGGGTCATCACAATGAAAAACAGTTTTTGCCTTGCCGCGATAAAGTTCTTCGCCTTTGACAACCGCAGGTGTGGAATCGTTGGACATGTTGAAACCTTTATAGACTGTAAATAGTTAAAAAAGAAAAAATCGGTCGAAACTAAAATTCAGAAATTCGAAAAAACTAATAATCCAGACAACTGATAACCCAGTATCGACCCTACTGCTCACCAAACCAGCTAAAGCCAAACTCCTGGCAAGCAATAATCTGTTCTACCCCAGAGTCACCAAGCGTATCGGCCAGACATTCGCTGACCCGATCTGGAGAATTATTCTGGTGGCTCAAATGTAATGCCGCAATACCACTGAGCCGACTCAGGTCCAGCTGGTTCAACAGGGCCACCGATTGCTGATTATTTAAATGACCATAATCGCTATCAACCCGGTCGATTAGCCCCTGCGGATAATTACCCTGCCATAGCATGTCGCGGTCGTGATTAAATTCCAACATCAAATAGTCAACCGCCGCCAATGCATCGACCATCACGCGGGTAACGTGACCCGCATCGGTGAGTATCCCTACTGAGGTGTCGCCGTTACTGAACACAAACTGAGCCGGGTCTCTGGCGTCATGGGGCACCGGAAACGGCCGCACTTCTATGGCACCCACCTCAAACGGTTCATGGGCATTAAATTCTCGAATCCCATCCACATCCCGGAGTAACTTCTCCGCGGCTCTGGCGGTACCCGAAGTCAGGTAAACCGGCAGCCCCAGGCCACGGGCCAATACCCGCACACCGGCAATATGGTCCGCATGTTCATGGGTCACCAACAGGGCGGTCAAACTATCGGGCTCGACCTCGATGCGCGCTAACCGTTTACGCGCTTCCCGCGCCGAAAAGCCGCAATCCACCAGCAGCCGGGTATCACCCTGTTCAACCACTGTTGCGTTACCACGGCTACCACTGCCTAACGAGGCACAACGCACTGACTCTGTTAACCGCCGAAATCAGGGCAAGTGTTTGTGAAGGTTTGCCAGCATGGCTTTAGCCGCAGGCGTGCCGTCGAGGCGCTCCTCTTCATCAAAAACTAATACCTGACTGCCACCACCGTCCTGGGGCTGAATCACCACCAGCCGGGTGATAGCTTCTGGCTCGTCATCACCCCAGAATTTAAGTTTGGAAACCAACCCACCACTCTGCCCGGCTATCACGTCATTAATAAAATAGACCCCACGAGAGCGATCCCGGTCTTCAATATCGAGTCCCTGCTCGGCAATAGCCAGACCCACTTCACGCCAGGCACGTGCAAATCCCTGTTCCGTGACAATCCGTCCTGCGCCACTACGATTATCTAACTGATAGCGTCGTCCCGGGGTAGCGGTCAGGTTCGCTGGGGTTGCCACGGATGGTTTAGTCGCACTTTCAAACAGCGGACGCTTGCCGGCAGTAGCGGCTGCAACACTACCCGCTGGACTCATCTGGTTGTGCATTTTTTCCAGCAGCGTGATTGCGCTCGCTGAGGCGTCGAGATCATTGCCGTCGTAAACCCGTACCAGGGTGGTTGGCTCGCCAAGGTTTTCGATGATGATTTCAAGATTGACCAATTGAGCGTCATCGTTGTTCCAGAATATCAGGGTATCGACAACCCCACGGTCAAGTTCGCCAACCACGGGCACATCAACCCGATACTCGCCTTTTTCGCGATTGCGATGGGTCACTTCAACACCCAGCTTGGCCAGCGCACTCGCCACTTCAGTCCAGGCGGTTGCAAAACCGCCGCTAACCCGCAGCGTGCTGGCGCCGGTGTCATCACTACTTAAAAACGATATCGCCTCGCGCT
>JAHRWJ010000314.1 GCA_019090185.1 Immundisolibacteraceae bacterium | reverse complement strand
CGTCTGCAACCACGCCGTCGGCTCGAGCCATCTCTATCATTAGCGTTGCCATGACCATTTCAAGGTGATGAACATTATCTGGACTATCTTTGTCTTGAAGCCGAGTAGCAAGCTCAGTGAAAAATTGAGTGACGTTGTTAAACATTAAGGTTTAATTCTCTGTTGTGAGCGTGACTTTCGCGGTCATTGTGAGCGCGTTACTATGCCAATGTTCCGTCGCCCATTTCAAGATCGCCTCTGCACTTTCAATAGCCAGTGTTGGGGGTGGAGATTGTCTTAATAGTTCCAATGCTAATAATAGGTTAGCGCCGGCCTGGTCCTGATTTATTGGTTTTGCACCCTGCTGTTTGCTGAGCTTTTCAAACTGCTGATTAGTGACCACCGGGAGGTGAAGGTATTCTGGCTGGTGATAGCCAAGCAGCCGTTGGAGCAGGATCTGGCGACCGGTCGATGGTAACAGGTCACTACCGCGAACCACCTCGGTGATTTGCTGAACATGATCGTCGACAACCGTCGCCAGTTGGTAGGCGAACTGACCATCACCACGTTTAACCACGAAATCGCCTACGGTTTGAGGCAATGAGTCGGTCTGCAGCCCCTGAAGATGGTCTTTGAAGGTGATTGCCTGTTCAGGAACTCGCACCCTATAGCTGCGGATCATACCGGTTTGATGGATCGCCTTTCGGCACATGCCGTTGTAAATCAGAGTGTCGCCGATTCCGTGCTGGGACTGTCGAACCTGCTTGCGACTGCAGCTACATGGAAACAGCCAGCCGTTGGTGTCAAGAGTGCCAACGGCCGTTTCGTAATCAGCCTGGTGGTGACTTGAGTAGCGTACCGGCTCGTCAGACTCCAGCCCGTGGTGAGCTAGCGTGTCCAGAATCTGCCGATCCATACCGGCCACGCTGCGTGGCTGATCGATATCATCTATACGCACCAACCATACCCCTCCGGCCTGACGAATATTTAGATAACTACCAAGTGCTGCCACCAGCGATCCCAGATGCAACGGCCCGGTCGGCGAGGGGGCAAATCGACCGCGAGGGGGTGTTCCTTTTGTCGTCAGCTCTGGCATTTTATTTTTTGGGAGAGGTGGCAAAAACGCATTGCTGCCATGGATAGACCCAAGCTTACGGACGCTATGGATTCTATGAACTTTTTGGTCACTTTTTGTTTGAGTGTTGAATGGTTTGGCTCAGCTGTTCGGCCGAGTTAATGCTGTCGAGCAGTCTGGTAGGGAAACTTACTGTTTGATAATCGGTGCTCTTTAGCCAACCCTTTACAGATCGGCGGCCTGACATCAAATAGTCGCGTAACTTAAGCCGCAGGGTAACGGGCACCAACATGTTCAAATAGTGTTGCCGATCAAGATCTACCGCAATCAAGACTGACCTACCGTTGCATTGGCTGACCATTTGTTGGACATAGTTTTTAGGGAGCAGCGGCTGATCGCAGGTGGCTATAACCGCCCAATTGGTTTTGCTGTGTAGTAATCCGCTGTAAATTCCGGCTAGCGGGCCCCACTGAGTACCAATCCAGTCACTAATGACCAGATCAGCAAAAGGCTGATACTGCTGGTGATGGCGGTTAGCGCAGATGATCAGCTGGTCTACCTGGTGACGAAAACCCGTGGATACCCGCTCAACCATTGGCTTGCCATCGAAATTGATGAGTCCCTTTTCTGTGCCACCAAACCGGCTATTGCGACCGCCAGCAAGAATAAGGCCGGTAACAGAGCGAGAATGAAGTTGGTTGCGGTGATTTTTCACAGTTGGAAGATGGCCCGGGATGGTCGGATCACGGTATTCTATAGGGTCTCCCCAACAGTCCACCAGTTACTCGCGAGTGAACCTTTAATTTATGGCTGAGCACTACCTGGATGCCAAGCATCTACTCTGTCCAATTCCGGTGATTCGAACCCAGCAAAAGATTAAGTCTCTGCTGCCAGGCGATCTCTTGTTGGTCGAATGTACTGACCATGGGGTGTTAGCTGACATCCCTGCGTGGTGCCGGATTCACGGCCACAAACACCTGGATAGTTTTGATGAAGACGGGGTGGTGACGATCAAAATTGAGGTTGGTGCGGATTGAATGGTCAGACCTTAACTAGCGCAGAGCGTCTGCGGTTATCAACTCGGGTTACCCTGGTGGGTTTAGCTACCAACCTGCTGCTAACCGCTAGTAAATTAATTATTGGAGTGATCAGTCACTCTCAGGCGCTGGTCGCCGATGGCGTTCATTCGCTCAGTGATCTTGTTAGCGATCTGTTTGTCTTGGTGGCAACTCGTCAGGCCAGTAAAGCGCCTGATCTGAGTCACCCTTATGGGCATCAACGTTTTGAAACCGCTGCCTCGATGTTGTTGGGCCTGCTATTGCTTGGTACTGCTGGGGCGATTGCCTGGGGAGCTGTCAGTCGGCTGCAATCTGGTCACGGTTTTGAGGTTCCTGGTCACTATGCGATTTGGGTAGCCGGGTTCTCAATTTTGGCCAATGAACTGCTCTACCGTTACACAGTGAAGGTGGCCGACCAGGTTGAGTCAAACCTGCTGCGGGCCAATGCCTGGCATCATCGCACCGACTCCATATCGTCGGTGGTGGTCTTTGTTGGGCTAGCCGGCAGTATGTATGGCTTGCCGATTTTAGATCCGATTGCCGCTGCGGCAGTGGCGATGATGATTGCTAAGGTTGGTTGGGATATCGCCTGGGCGGCTATTCGGGAGTTGACCGATACCGGCCTGGATCGTGCCAGAGTCGGCAATATCCGTAAAATTATTAAGGGTGTGCAGGGGGTCAAAGGGATGCATATGCTGCGTTCTCGCAAATTGGGCAACCAGGCGTTGGTGGATGTTCACGTCATTGTAGATGCCCAAATTAGTGTCTCTGAAGGCCATCGCATTGGTGATCGCATTCGTCAGCAAGTGCTTCGTCAGCACGACGACATTGAAGATGTACTGGTGCATGTGGACTCTGAGGATGATGAGTCTCAGGAGATGGGTAAGTTTTTGCCGTTACGGGATCAGGTTGAGCGGGTCGTTCGGGCAGCTATATTGGCCACCCCTGGGAGCGAATTAGTCACCGATATCGTGTTGCACTATGAAAAAGATAAAATTCACCTAGAGTTAAAATTGCCCCTTGCTGATATTGACGATCTAAACCATGGCAAGCAACTGGCCGCGCGGATGGTGGCGGCAGTAACCGGACTGCCACACGTGGGTCGGGTGGAAGTGGGCTTTTACCAATGAGCATTGTTGGTGTTGGGCAACTTTTCGGCTGCTATCGGCTGTCGAAAACGGTTGTTTTTTCTGTTTTTGTAAAAGGGTTGATTAATGTCCGGTAATTCATTTGGGCAAGCATTTGTTATTTCTACTTTTGGTGAGAGCCATGGACCAGCGCTGGGCTGTGTTATCGATGGCTGTCCGCCAGGACTTGAGCTTTGTGAGGCGGACTTGCAGCGTGACCTGGATCGACGCAAGCCGGGTACCTCCCGGTACACCACCCAACGTAAAGAACCCGACCAGGTAGAGATTCTGTCCGGGGTGTTTGAAGGTAAGACCACTGGCACCTCTATTGGTCTGTTAATTCGGAATCAGGACGCCAAATCTCGGGACTACTCGAAGATAGCCGATCGGTTTCGCCCCGGACACGCGGACTACACCTATCAGCAAAAATATGGCATCCGTGATTATCGTGGCGGCGGGCGCTCTTCTGCTAGAGAAACAGCCATGCGTGTGGCCGCAGGTGCAATTGCTCGAAAATACTTGAAATCTTACGCAGGGATAACCGTCAACGGATATCTAGCTCAGATGGGTGACCTGGTGTTGACCGCCGAAGATCTCGATTTTGTTGATCAGAACCCTTTCTTTTGTGCCCAGCCAAGT
>JAHRWJ010000313.1 GCA_019090185.1 Immundisolibacteraceae bacterium | reverse complement strand
TCTGGATCAATATGTTCGTAACTACGTGGATCTTTCTGCACCGCCGACACATGCAGCCCCCCTTTATGGGCAAACGCGTTGGTGCCCACGTAGGGCGCGTGACGATCACTGTTGCGGTTGAGCCGCTCGTCGAGCATGTGGGAGACGCTCACAAGACCCTTTAACCCTTCTTCAGAAACGCCGGTGTCGTACCCCATACGCAGCATCAACGCTGGCAGGATCGAGATCAGGTTGGCATTGCCGCAGCGTTCACCCAGACCATTCAAGGTGCCCTGCACCTGACGTACCCCGGCCCGAACCGCCGCCAGTGAGTTAGCCACCGCATTGCCGGTGTCGTTGTGGCAATGAATGCCCAGCTGACTACCCGGTAGTTTTTTGGCCACCGCGGTGACGATCTGGCTGATTTCATGGGGTAGGGTGCCGCCGTTGGTGTCACACAATACCGCCCAGCGGGCCCCCGCATTGAGGGCGGTTGTTAAACATTGCAGCGCAAATTTAGGGTTGGCTTTATAGCCATCGAAAAAATGTTCCGCATCAAACACCGCCTCCCGACCCTGATCGACACAATATTTGATGCTGTCAGCGATCATCTCCAGGTTCTGTTCGAGGCTGGTACGCAGGGCAATTTCAACATGAAAGTCCCAGGTTTTACCCACCAAACAGATCACCGGGGCGTCGCTATCAAGTAACACGGTAAGACCCCGATCTTCAGCCGCGACTCGACCCGGACGCCGGGTCATACCAAAAGCCGCAAACCGGGCTTGTTGCAACGCTGGCAACTGTCCAAAAAATTGATCATCGGCCGGGTTGGCACCGGGCCAGCCACCTTCCACATAATCAATACCGAGCTGATCCAGCTGCTGGGAAATAGCCACTTTATCGGCGGTGGAAAAATCGACCCCCTGGGTCTGTTGGCCATCTCGGAGCGTGCTGTCGTAAAGAAAAATGCGGTTATCGGTCTTATCGGTCATGGCCAACTATCAAATTTAAATGAAATTGAATGAATCGTAACAACGGTGGGGCACCTATTCTAAGAGAGGATGAAACCCTCAGCTACGCCTTTTTAATACGGATACAACCTGAGCCGATCTCCAACGCTTCGGTATAGCTCTTGCTGCCCTATACTAGCCGGCCTCCTGGAGATAAAAACAGGCCAATAACAGCCACAGCGCCGGGAATTAATGATGACCAAATTTCGATAAAGAGGAACAAATTGTGACTGAGAACGAACCCAGCTGGTGGCAAAAATCTCTGGCGACAAAACCAACCATTGAATCGGTAGAGGTCGATGGTGCCCGTATTGAGTATCAACTCTGGGGTGATCGTAGCAAACCAGGGCTGATGCTAATTCACGGCGCAGCCGCCCACGCTAACTGGTGGGATTTTATCGCGCCTTTTTTTACCGACAACTACTGCGTAGTCGCCCCCCACCTCAGCGGCATGGGTAACAGTGACTATCGAGATGGCTACACCACCGCTGTTTTTGCTAAAGACGTGATGGCAGTATATGAACAGCTGGGCTTTGACCAGCGGACGCTAGTGGTCGGTCACAGCCTGGGCGGTTCGGTGGCCATGACGCTGGCGGCAAACTATGGCGATTCACTGCGCGCTGCGGTGATGGTCGATTCTGCTGTGTTCCCACCGGGAGCTGATTTGCCATTTGATCCAACCAAAGCACCCTATCGACCAAAAACCATCTGCCCCGATTATGAGACCGCCGCCGAACGGTTTTTCCTGCTACCACCCCAGCCCTGCAGCAACCCGCACCTACTCGATCATGTGGTGCGTCACTCGATTGCTGAGATGGAGGGCGGCTGGAGCTGGAAATTCGATGACAAATTATTCCTCAACATGACCCTACATGATACCCATGCTGAACTACAGAATTTGGGCTGCGACATGGCCTACCTGCATGCCGAACATAGTATTGTGGTCTCCGAGTTAGTTCTCGATTATTTGCGTCAGGAGTTTGATTCATCCGTGCCCATAATCAAGATTCCCGACGCCCACCACCATTTGCTAATCGATCAGCCGATAGCACTGGTAGCCACCCTAACAACCTTGTTTCAGAGCTGGCATTGAGGATGCAGAAATTAACAACCCTTCTGCAGGCCATTACCGGTCCTGAATAACCCCCTAAATTCAACACCCTGAGGGAAACACCCATGTCCGACTTCGGCGAACAATCTCTTCAGCTACACAGACAGCTGCGTGGCAAATGGGAAATTCATTCCCGGGTTCCCCTGAAAAACCGCGATGACTTATCCAGGGCCTACACGCCGGGAGTAGCAACGGTTTGTGAAGAGATTGCTGTCAATCCTGCAGCCGCCTATGAGCTCACCATGAAAGGCAATTCGGTAGCGATCGTGTCGGATGGTTCTTCGGTTTTAGGTCTGGGCAATATTGGCCCGAGGGCTGCATTGCCGGTGATGGAAGGCAAAGCGATTTTGTTTAAAGCCTTTGCAGATATCGATGGGGTACCAATTGTAGTCGACACCGCTGACCCGGCCTCGATCATCGCCACCGTGCGGGCGATTGCACCGACCTTCGGCGGCATTAACCTTGAGGATATCGGCGCGCCGGCCTGTTTTGAGGTTGAAAATTCATTGCAGGATTTAGGCATTCCGGTGTTTCATGACGACCAGCACGGCACCGCTATCGTGTTACTGGCGGCACTGATTAACGCCAGCAAGGTCACCGGCAAGCCCCTTGAAGAGATGAAAGTCGTCATTAACGGTGCTGGCGCGGCCGGTACGGCTATTGCCCGGTTACTGCGCTGCGTCGGCCACGACCCATCGGTCTGTGTGCCGGTGGCAGAAACCATCATCTGTGATTCTCGCGGCATCATCAGCCAGGACCGGGAAGGGCTCGGCGAAATCAAACAAGCCCTGCTGGTCTATACCAACCAGAACAATGTCAACGGCAGCTTAAAAGACGCATTGGTGGGAGCTGATGTTTTTATCGGCGTTTCGCGCGGCAATCTACTCAACGCCGACGATATTAAATCGATGAATCCGGATCCGGTCATTCTGGCCATGGCCAACCCCATTCCCGAGATCATGCCCGATGTGGCCCGTGATGCCGGGGCGGCAGTGGTCGGCACAGGTCGCAGTGACTTTCCTAATCAGGTCAATAACGTACTGGCCTTTCCAGGTATTTTCCGCGGCGCGCTCGACGC
>JAHRWJ010000040.1 GCA_019090185.1 Immundisolibacteraceae bacterium | reverse complement strand
TCGGTTGTTCAAATTGTGGTGGCATTGGTCGGTACCGGGCTAGGGATATGGCTGTTATCACTGGTTCTTGAAGGGTATGATCGCGCGCCTTTGGCGATGACAACCCGGTTGTTGTTGCTGGCGGCAAGTTTGTGCGCCCTGGCACCCGCTGGATGGCTATTGATACCCGCCATATTAGTCGCAGTTGGGTACTATCGAATCCATCGCCAGGGCCATGGGGCAATCGCTGATTAATTCTGTGGTTAACCGTCAGTCCGAAATGAATTGGTCCAAACGACTGAATGTCTGTTATCCAACCTCAAGTGAATAAACCGTAATGGTCGAGCCTATAACAACAGAATCCGTCCGCCATGATGATTCTCGGTGGCGCTATGCATTGGTCTGCAGTGGTGCTTTATTCGCGATCGCCACCGAAGCGCTGATTGGTTTTCTGTTGCCGCTGCTAGCGTTACAGCAGCAGCTGCCGCCGACCCAGTTAGGGGTGCTGGTCGCAGTGGGCTCGGTGGGGCCGATTCTGTTTGCCCTGCCTGGTGGTGCTTTTTGCGATCATTTTGGTGATCGAAGGATGATGATGGTCAGTGCGGTTGGGGTGGCTTTGAGTACCCTTGCCTATACTCTGTTTGATGATTTTTACCTGCTCTGCCTAGTGGCGGTTGTCGGTGGTTTTTTTCGCGCTATGAGTTGGGTCGCGACCCAGTCCTATGCGATGCGGTTTATCTCTGCGGCGCGTCGGCAGCGTTTTATGGGGCACTTCTCATTTGTCGCCGGCATCGGCATGTTAATCACCCCACTTGCGGCTGGCTGGCTTTCTGAACATATTGATTTGGCCAGTGGTTTTAAATTTATGGCTTGCTGGGGTGGCAGTCTGTTTCTGGTCGCCTGGCTACTGCCTAATCTGCACCGCCCCGTAAATGAGAGCAGAAAATTAATTGAGGTGATGATTGCCAGTTATGTCGATGCGTTGCCGTTACTGGCCCGGCCTATCATCGTGGTGATTATGTCTTTTACCCTGCTGCGGTTAGCAGCGGCGGCCATTAACAGCTCCTTTTATCCGGTTCACCTGAACGATATTGGCACCTCGATTACGGCCATGGGGCAGTTATTTGCGCTCATTCATGTCGGTACGTCGATTGGCACTTTGATAGCTGCGCCGCTTGGCAGACGGTTCTCTACGGCTACGGTGCTTGGCTTGTCGGTGGGGCTCTCGTTGCTGAGCATCGCCATGGTGCCGTTTTACAACACCTTGACCGCCATCGCATTCTGGACGCTGCTGCACGGCCTTGGCCAGGGTATTAGCCTGCCGCAGATTCTTGCTGCTATTGGGCGTCACACCGACAACTCCGAGCGTGGCCTGGTGCTGGGCATGCGCTCGATGTTTAACCGAACCGGCTATCTGTTTGTGCCGGTTCTGCTGGGTGTGATTGTGCAGCGCGCCGGACTACAGGTGGCGTTTATGGTGGTGGCTGGCGCATTGCTGCTGCTGGTGCTGGCCAGTACTATTGCACTAGCGAGAATTGGTAAAGATTAGTCGGAACAACAAATTTTATTGAAACCGTTCGGGAGGACCATCATGAGTAAATTAGTGGGTGCAGCGTTATCGCCGTTCGTGCGTAAAGTACGTGTCTATTTAGACGAACGGAATATTGGATTTGAATCTGAGCATATGGTGCCTGGCAGTGACGACCCCGAATATCGCAAGATCAGCCCGTTAGGCAAGATCCCAGCCTATCAGGATGACCAGGTTTCGATTTCAGACTCCAGTGTCATTATTGCTTATCTGGAGCGGCGTCACGGTGCAGCACTCTACCCGCAGGGTGCGGTGGAGCTAGCCCGAGCGCTCTGGCTTGAAGAGTATGCGGATAGTGCTCAGTTTGAGGTTTTTATCGTTGGTATTTTCTTTCCACAGATAGTCGCGCCGGTGATGTCGGGGAGTGGGCCAGATTTGGCGGCCATTCAGGCCAGTGTCGATCGCTTGCCAGAACTGTTTGACTACCTCGAAAGCCAGGTCAGTGGTGAGTTTCTGGTTGGTGATTCACTGACGATTGCGGATATTAGTGTGGTCAGTCCGTTTGTGAATTTGGAATATTGTGGTTATCCGCCGAACCCGGCGCAGTGGCCCAGGTTGGCCAACTATGTGGCTGGCATCATGCGTCGACCCAGTTTTCGTAATGCCCTGGATGCGGAGGCAGCGATGTTACGAAAAATGTCTGGCCGTTAATATTCTGGTTTAAACCAGCCAGCGGGTGGTGTTAATTCGATACCAGTTTGGCTGGCGCGATCGCTTCAGTTTTTGGCGGTTCAAACAGAGTCCTATTTCGGCCCTGATCTTTAGCCTTGTAAAGCGCCAGGTCTGCGGCGGCCAATAGTGCAGTGCCATCACGATGATCCTGCGGGGGCTCGAAAACCGCGACTCCGCAACTCAGCGTAACCCGACATTCGACGTTATGGGCAATAATGGGTGTGCCACCGACAGCTTCTAACAGACGTTCAAAAGGTGGCGTCACCTGCAGACCGCAGCTGTTGAGTAGAATTAAAAACTCCTCTCCGCCATAGCGACCGATTGGATCGTATGGGCGCAACGCCGAGCTGATTCGGCGGCTGACTTCTTTGAGTACTTCGTCGCCCACCAGGTGGCCATGTTCATCATTAATTTTCTTGAAATGGTCGATGTCGCACATACCGACTGCCAGGGGATACATTTGCCGACCGGCGCGATCCATTTCAAGTTCCAGTGCGGACATAATGGCACGGCGATTAAGCAGGTTGGTTAATGGATCATGGGTTGCTTGATAGGCGAGCTTTAGATGGGCTTGGGCCATGCGAGACTGAAGGTTTAACATGCGTCTGCCGACCTCAAGCCGGGCTTTGAGCTCGATCGGCTCAAAAGGCTTGATGATGTAATCATTGGCGCCAGCATCGAGCGCTGTCACCACATCAATTGGCTTATCTCGGGCTGTCAAAAGAATAATAAATGGCGGATCGGTGGTCTGCACTTCACGAATCCGTGCGCAGAGCGCAACCCCATCCAGATTGGGCATTTCCCAGTCGAGGATGAGTAATCTAGGTGGGTCTTCCTGATGCAGTAGATCCCAGGCGGCGTTGCCATCTTCGGCTAATAACGGCTCATAGCCCCATTGGCTGCTGACTGCCTGGAGCATTGCTCTGGATGTGGGGTCATCCTCTGCGATCACCAGTTTCATAACAGGTTCTCCTGAATGGCTGTTTTGAGTTGTTGAAATTGAGATTCGACATCGGGTACCCATTCCTGAATGCGCTGTATATCGCCAGTTTCGCCCGCCAGTTCCAGGACGCGTGCTAGCGAGGAGAGGGCATTACCACCCACATTGGAAGAGGCTCCCTTAATTTTGTGGGCTTGGAGGGCGACCTGCTTGGGGTCATTCGCTGCGGCTTGTTCATTGATCGCACTAATCACCCGGGGCATGTCCTGTAAAAATGTTTCGGCTACATTTCGCATTAGATCCAGGTCATCCATTAACCGTTCCCCCATCGCTTGCTGATCAAATACCTTTTCTGCGCTATTGAGCGGCGAAATCTTCGGGTCAGGGTCTGTTTGCCCCGGCCCCAGGAGGGTCTGGGGTTTATTTCCAAGGTTATCTAGTGGGTTAGGGTCTAGGTGGGGAGTATCAAGTACCGCACAGTGATCGGGCAACCATCTTTGCAGTGCTGTATCGAGTTGATCCAGATCCACCGGTTTGGTCAGGTAGTCATTCATACCTGCCGCGATGCAGCGGTCCCGATCATCTTTCATGGCATTGGCGGTGATTGCGACCACAGGAATGAGGTGATCCATCACCGCCGAATCCGGGTCTCGAATTGTCTTGGTAGCACTCAGGCCGTCCAGTACCGGCATCTGACAATCCATCAACACCAGGTCGTAAGGTATGTGCTCCAGGGTATTAACCGCTTCTTCGCCATCATTGGCCAGGTTGGCCTCAATGCCAAATTTTTTGAGCATACCTTTGATGACAGCCTGATTAGTGGGGCTATCTTCGGCGACCAGCACCCTGGCATTGAACTGGGGCAGTTGTTCGGCGACATGGCTGGTTATGAGGGTTTGATTGTCGTTGTTTGCAGCTAGCACCTGCTGAATAACGGCAGTTAACTCGGATTGAATCACCGGTTTACTTAAAAAACCGTTAAAGCCAAGATCCTGTAGTTTATTAAAATCACCGGCAAGCCCGATTGGGCTGACCATGATTCGTTTAATAGGGTTAAGTTGGGGGTCCTCCTTCATCAGACCATTTATGCGGATACCGTCCATGCCTGGCATCTGCTGATCGAGCAGGGCAATGGTGAAGGGCTTGTGCTGCGAATTTGCCTGGTAAAGTAATTCCAGTGCTGCTGGACCACTTGCTGCAAGGTCGTGGCGGACATTCCAGCCGGTGAGTAATTGATGAATCAGTTCTCGGCAACTAGGGTTGTCGTCAACCACCAATATCTTGATGTCGCCAAAATCCACTTCAGGCAATTTTGCTGGTGGTTTTAGCGGGGGTGATAACCGCAGTGTTACCCAAAATGTTGAACCTACCCCGGCTTCGCTAGTCACGCCGACGTCGCCCTTCATTAATTCAGCAAGTTGCTTGCTAATGGCAAGCCCCAGGCCGGTACCTCCGAATTGACGGGTGGTTGACGCATCTGCTTGGCTGAAACGTTTAAAGAGTTTTTGCTGCTGTTGTTCGGTTAAGCCGATGCCGGTGTCGGTTACTTCGATTCGTAACAGCCCCTCCTCAAGTTCTGGAAAGCAGCGCAGGGTGATCTCTCCCTGTTTGGTGAATTTGATTGCGTTGCTGAGCAGGTTGGTCAGTATCTGTCGTATTCGACCAGGGTCGCCGTGATACCAGGTGTCACTCATCGGGTTTGCCGGGCAAATCAGTTCCAGCTGCTTTTCATCAGCACGTATTGCCATCGCCCCGGCCAGTTCAGCGATCAGGTTAGCGAGTCCAAAATCGACGAGTTCAAGGTCAAGTTTGCCGGCTTCAATTTTAGAGAAATCAAGGATATCGTTAATGATACAGAGCAGGTATTCCGCACTCTGCTTGATGGTAGTGGCTTGGGTTCTCTGCTGCGGATCAAGTTGGGTGTCCAACAGCAGGGACGTCATGCCGATCACACCATTCATGGGTGTGCGGATCTCATGGCTCATGTTGGCGAGGAACTCACTTTTGGCAAAGCTGGCCATCTCTGCCGCAGCAACCGCCTGATGCAGCGCCGCTTCAGTGGCTTCATGGTTTTCGATTTCCAGATCGAGACGGTCTAGTGAAGTGGTTGAACTGCGTATTTCATCAAGCATGGCATTAATACCGGTGGCCAGCTGGCCAAGCTCATCAACGCGGGTTACCGGCAGCCTCTCATTCAGGTGGCCGGCGTCTATCTTTGCCAGTAATGAGGTGATTTTCAGTAACGGGCCGGTGGTTCTCCAGGCCATAACCCAGGCTAATAAAGCCCCGAAAATAAGGAATGCGCCGGTCAGAAGGAGGGAGCGTTGACGAGCGTTCCGCAAGCTCTGCTGGAGCTTGGCGGTGGTGTACTCAATCAGCAGGTAACCGATTAACTCCTGGTCGGCGGTGAGCAGAGCGCGACCCTTTAGTAAAATTGCTGGGCCCTGTTCACTGATCGGTTGCTGGGTGTCGATCAGCTCGGTGACCGGTGCCCTGTCGAGCTTACGTAACCAGTTGGGGTTATCGACAGTACCGTTGCTAATGACTCGCCCCTGGTTGTCCAGGGCGTAGGCGCTCAGCACCTCTTCGGTGCTTAACACCAGAGCCAACTCTGCATGGATCTGCTTGATGTCGAGAAAATAGAGCGGGTCAGTCAGCGCGGTGGCGGTTGCCTGGCTGATTTCATCGGCACGAATATTGAAATAATTGTTGAGTTCATGCTCCAGGGTGTTACTTGAAACCCAGCTGATCCCGCCACCTACCAGCGCTACGATAACGGCGGTAAATAGCACCAGTTTGCCGTTTAGCCCCAAGTTGGAAAGAGAGTTAGCCATCGAGCTCATTTGGCTGAACCAAAATTGATGGTCGAGAGGCTGGTGATGGCCTCACCGGGAATCTCGTCAAACCGGCTGGTACGTTCAAAACCCTTTAATACCCGTTGGCCGACAATGTCCATCTCCATGGTCATTAGCCGCTGCTTAATAGCTGCCTGAAGCGGGCTCGGCAGGTCAGGTCGTGTCAGCATGACGTGGTATGGAATGTTGGCAGAGGTGTGAATGATCTTAATATCACTGATTAACGGCCCTGCGAGTTTTGCGAGTTTATGTCCCGCCATCGCCCCGGCGTCCAGACGGCCGTGAAGAACCCACATTAAGGTGTTTTCATCGGCTCCGGTAAAACGTGAATCAACACTGCTGCTATCAGTGATGATCTGGTCTTTGGTCAAAATTAGATTGTGATTGCGTATCTCGCTTGCCGGTAACAGATAACCACTGGATGAGAATGGCTCTTCGAAGCCAATGGTCTGTCCGGCCAGGTCAGAGATCTGTTCGAGTGGACTACTGGCAACCGTGAAAATGACGCTTTGGTATTCGGCAATGCCTTTTTTCCAGCGACGAAGAAAGAACTCGCCAGCGCCAAGGCGTTGCATTTTTAGTGCACTGACCGAGCTATCGATGAACAGGTCTACCTTGCCCTGTTTCATCAAATCTGCCATCTGTTCATGGGTTCGGGTAATACGGACTTTGCCTTTATCTATGTCGAATTCTGTCAGCCCGATGGCTAGATAAGTCGCTAGTGGTAAAAATAGTGCGATTTCGCTATCGGGAGTATCGGATAACGAACCGATGGTCAGCGTTCTAGTATTAGTTTCCGCTTTAGTCCCTGCATTGGTCAGTCCTGGCAGGGCGAGCAGGGTAAGCAGCGCCCATACAGGAACGACGAGTGACAGTTGACGCGATAGGCTTTGTCGATTGTTATCCATCATTCAACCCAACTGGTTTTTTATCGGAAACGGTGTTATCAGCAGGTTAAAGCGCATCAAAATAACCGCTTACTCATTTCGGTCTTAAGCTGGCCAAAGCACTGCTGTAGTATGGGAAACTGAGTTTTGATCAGGGGCAAATTGTGCTGTTGACTGGCTTGCTCAAGTTCTAGCGCTATTTGACTCAGCGCCAGCCCCCCCACATTAGCGGCAGCGCCTTTAATTTTGTGGGCCTGCACCTGACACTGTTCTACTTCGCTGGTCTCTAATACCGCCTCAAGGCGATTAATTTGTTCATCCATGTCATTTAGGAAGGTGGTCGCAACGGTTCGGATCAATTCATCATCATTGAGCAGTCGAGCAGCCATGCCGCAATGATCAAACACCTCGACTTTGACAAGGTTGCTCTCCATGGCTGGCTGGTTGGAGTGACTATCTGGTTGATGGGCAGTCTCTATCGTTGTTGGTAACACAACCTTATTGCTAGCAGATAAAACCGAGCTTGCTACAGGCGGCTGTGATGGTTCCGGTCTACTCGGTACAGGTTCGCTGCAGTGTGGGGGTAGCCAGCGCTGCAGCCGTTTTAATAAGGTCGATGGATCGACCGGTTTGGTGATGTAATCGTTCATGCCAGCGTCAATACAGTGCTGGCGGTCATCACTCATGGCGTTGGCGGTGAGCGCGATGATCGGCAGTGACGGGTCGAGCACGCCTGATTCGGGGGTGCGGATGGTGCTGGTGGCTTCATAGCCATCCATAACCGGCATTTGACAATCCATTAATATCAGATCGAACGGAATCTGCTTCAGGGTAGCTACCGCCTCGGCCCCATTGCCAGCGACTTCGACGTCGATGCCGAATCTTTGCAGCATGCCTTTGGCGACCATCTGGTTGGTGATGTTGTCTTCAACAACCAGCACCCGGGCATGAAATTGTGGAGGATCTATGTTTTCGGTTTGTTGTGCGAAATGGGTGTCATTGACATTGATTCTAGCGACGTTGATCAGGGTCTCGCCGAGTTCGGTCTGCTGAATAGGTTTGGATAAAAAGCCATTAAATTTGGCTTTGTCTCGTTTTAACGAATCACCCCGTCGGCCTCGGGGTATCAATAACACCAGTCGGCTGTCGGACAGCTGGGGGTCGTCACGCACGGTTCGGCACAGTGATATTCCACTCATGCCTGGCATATCACTGTCGATCAGCACAATGGAGAATGGGTTCTGGTTGGCAATACCGTCGTAGAGCGCCTGTAGCGCCTGCGGACCACTGCTGACGATCTGATGATTAATGTTCCAACGCTGCAGCGATTGTTCGAGTAGTTTTTGACTGGCTTCACTGTCATCAACCACCAGAATATGCTGACTGCTTAGGTGATCCATGGTGGGGGCCACCAGGCAGGTTTCGGCGGGTTCTAGTTGCAACGAAAAACTGAATACAGAGCCTTCTCCGGGCAGGCTGGTGACGCTGATTTGCCCGCCCATCTGTTCGACAAGTTGCTTGCTGATGGAAAGCCCCAGTCCGGTGCCACCGAATTGTCGAGAAGTCGAGCTATCGGCCTGGGAAAACCGCTCAAACAGTTTCTGTTGTTGCTCCTCATTGAGGCCAATACCGGTGTCGCTAACTGTTAAATTGACCATTCTAGGCTGGTGCTGATCGGTCGGCAGCTGGTCAGGGTCAGGGGGGAAGAAGCAGACCTTGACTTCGCCTTTTTCGGTAAATTTAAGCGCATTGCTAACCAGGTTGGTCAATATCTGTCGGATTCTGCCAGCGTCGCCGCGATACCACTGCCCCTCAATCACACCCGAAGGACAGATAAGCTCAAGTTTTTTCTCATAGGCACGGTAGGCCAGTAAATCGGCGACCTCCTCGAGTAGGGTGCCAAATTCGAAGTCGATAATCTCCAGTTCGAGCTTGCCAGCCTCAATTTTAGAAAAGTCGAGTATGTCGTTAATGATACTGAGCAGGAACTCACCGCTACTCTTGATGGTTTGAGCCTGTTTTAGTTGTTGTTTGGTCAGTGGGCTGTCCATGAGCAGGCTGGTCATGCCCAGAATGCCGTTCATCGGCGTGCGGATTTCATGGCTCATATTGGCCAGAAAATCAGATTTTAGACGGTTGGTATGCTCGGCAATATCGCGGGCCTGGGCCAGGTCAGCCGCTTTTTCGCGTAACACTTCCTCCCTGCCAATCTCCCGAGAGACATCGACGACTTCTACCAGGCAGTAGCGCGCATCATCTTCTCTGAGCGGACTGATGGTGAGCTCCTGCTGGATAATGATTTCTTGGGTGCCGGACTGGTTTTTGATGAACAGGGGTAACGGGTGGGGGTGAAATGAGTTCGATAGTAGTGAGGCAAGTCCCAATTCGATAGCATCAGAACAGGCTCCAAAAAATCGGCTGTTTTTCTCGATTCTCAGACCGGTAATCGGCTTACCAGCGTCTGCATCTGTGGGGCTCTTTAATCGATTTCGTAGCCAATGATTGGCCGTAACAACGTTCAATTGATGATCGAGTAACAACACGCCGTGGTTAAGTCGGTTGATCAGGCTGGTCTGTAGTAATGGTGATGATGGCTGCATCTGTTTATGGGTATCGAGCGGCTATTGATAACGGGTTGCAAGGTGGCTGATCAGGCCATGAAGTATTTCTGTCGATTCAATATCCATGAT
>JAHRWJ010000312.1 GCA_019090185.1 Immundisolibacteraceae bacterium | reverse complement strand
TTGAGCGTAAATCCGGCCCTTACCACGTCAAACTCGGCCTCGGCGGCATCCGAGAAATTGAATTCATTACCCAGGTTTTTCAACTGCTCAATGGTGGCCGTGACCGCCGGCTGCAACAAACAAGAATACTCAAAACCATGCCCCTGCTGCGCCAGCGTGAAGACCTGACAGCAGAGCAACTAAAAACCCTAACCTCTGGCTACCGGTTTTTAAGGCGCAGCGAACACCGAATCCAGATGCTCAACCACCTCCAGCTCCACACCCTGCCGACCACGACCACAGAACAGCAACAGCTGGCCGCCGCCATGGGCGAAACCAGTTACACACAATATTTACAACACCTAAAACAGGTCACCGACGGCGTCTCCGCAATATTCAACAACCTACTGGCCAGCACTGACACCGGCGCCGAAAACTCCATCAGCAATCAAATCGCACAGCAGTGGCATCAAACATTAATCACAGACCAGGTCATTCCTCTGCTAGAAGTAATGGGTTTTGATGACCCACAAGCTTGCTACCAGGGGCTTTTCGGCCTACAAAAATCACACCCCCTGCAAGTTGCCTCAATAGAATCGGCCCAACGGGTAACTCGGCTTATACCAAAATTGCTCGACACAGCAGCATCTCAGCAGAACAGCTCCGCAGCGCTGCTCGGCGCACTGAAATTTTTGCAGAGTATTATTCGCCGTTCCGCCTACATCTCTCTGCTGATAGAAAACCCTCAGGCCCTGGATCAGCTATGCCGATTATGTGCAGCCGGCAACTGGCTCACCGACTGGCTATGCGAACACCCGGTGCTACTCGATGAGCTACTAGATCATCGCAGTTTGAACAGCCGACCCGATTACCAATCCCTGGCTCAGCAATTTCTGCAGATCACCGATCCCAGCGAGAGCCACCTGGGTCACCAGGGTCACCCGTTATCTGCCGAGCGGCTTGATAGCGCAGAGCAAGACCTGGAACAACAGATGAACAAGCTGCGAGACCTGCGCAGTGGCGCATTGCTACGGGCCGCAATTCTTGATATCGGCGAACAGACCACTAGCGCTGGCCTGCTTGGCGACACAGCCGAGTTGGTGCTGATCAGTTGCCTGCAGATGAGTTGGCAACATCTGATCAACAAACACGGACCACCTGCCGGTCAGCAAAACCACTCGGTTCCAAAAATTCTTATTATTGGTTATGGCAAGCTGGGGTCTCAGGCGATGAGCTACAGCTCAGACCTGGACCTGGTGGTACTGCAACCAGACTTAAACAGCGACACGGCCACCCAGGGGGAAAACCCGATTAGCAATCACCGGTTCTACCACCGGGTTGTGCAACGCCTCATCCACCTGCTAACCACCCAGACCACTTCGGGGAAACTCTACGAGATAGATTTTCGCCTCCGGCCCAGCGGTAACGCCGGCCCGATTGTTACCCAGCTAAATAGCTTTGAGCGTTATCTGCGCGAAGATGCCCGCACATGGGAATGTCAGGCGCTGGTGCACGCTCGGCCGATAGCCGGCGACCCTGAACTAAAGCAGACATTTCTTAATTTGCGAAAGCAGGCACTTCAGCGGGTCAGGAAGGCTACTGATTTATCCACCGATATTGTGCAGATGATCGAACGAATTCGGCAGGAAAAAGCCATCAATTCACTGCCGGACAAACTGAAATACCACCCTGGTGGCATGGTTGATATCGAGTTCTGCGCGCAGTACTTGGTGCTGCGGTATGCGGCCAGGTTCGGCCAGCTCACCGAACCGACAACCACAGCCGGAATTCTACAATCCGCAGCCGACTGTCATTTGATAGACCAGCCAGCATGCGATCAAATGATCGAACATTATCAATTTCTTTGCGACACCAGAAACAAATGGGAGCTAGGCCAGTCCCCAGCCGAAAATCAGCTGGACACTAACCAATGGCACTCGGCTAGCGAGTTGGCTCAACGCATAATGGCTGGCAATTAGCAGAAGCGGCCAGCCCTGTTATTCAACAACCCTCCAGAGGGGCAACCGGATGAAAGCTTACGCCGGCTTGGCGTGGGTCTCCCGGATCTGTTCAGCCTGGCGCTGTACCGTGCGCCGAATAATCGCTTCCTGATCCTCCTCGTCGATACAGCGAAACTCCAGCGCCACATGATATTTATCGCCCTCGACCCGGCAATCCGTCACCTCAGCCAACGCATGAATGGCCCCTGAACCACCGCTTATCTGGATACAGAGCTCGACCATTTGGGCGATCGCCAATGCATTCGGTACCGGCATCGCGATACCACCACCGGACAGACTCACCTCATAGATTGAAGCTGTTTCCGGATTACCGGCCAACAGTTCTACCACCTGACTCAACTGACCAACCTTCTGATCCAGTAGCTGCAGGTATCTTTGCAATGACTGGGGTAGGTCACCCAACTGCCGACGAGCATATTCAAGTTCATGATCGCTGTTTTCGAGCTCTGCCCGTAGCTGAAAGGCTCCGGGCAGACCTGAACGAATCGCTCGTGTCAGCTCTTCGGTGGTCTCCTCATCAATCTCACGATAACTAATTCGGACATCATCATCGACACGAAAATATTCACGCCTCTCCGAACTTTTCATAGCGGACTCCTGGCTATTCTTAGCCCTGTAAACTTCATCAGTAACTCCCCAACATCGGGTCTGCATTCAGATCTATGCTGATTTCAACCCGTCGATTACGCGATC
>JAHRWJ010000311.1 GCA_019090185.1 Immundisolibacteraceae bacterium | reverse complement strand
CTCAATGACGAATTCAAACAACACCCGAAGGCATTACAAGCGCTTCAGCGTGAAGCCCGCAAGACCCAGGAACTCGCCCATCCCAACATCATGACGGTCTACGATTTCGACCGCGTGGGTAGCGATGTTTACATGACCATGGAGTTTCTCGACGGCGATCCCATGGATGTGGTGATCAAGAAACGTAAAGGAAAGCCTTTTCCTGAAGCCGAAGCTATGGTGATGATAGAAGGCATGTGCGAAGCACTAGCCTATGCCCACCGCCGCAACCTGGTTCACTCAGATTTTAAGCCTGGTAACGTTTTCCTGACCAATAAAGGCACCATCAAGGTTCTGGATTTTGGTATCGCTCAGCGCGTCACCAACCCGCTTGAAGGGGACGATGACGGCGCAGATAAAACCGTCTTTGATGTTAAGCAGTTTGGTGCTTTTACCCCTGCTTATGCCACCTGCGAAATTATGGAAGGCGCCGAGCCCGACCCCCGGGATGATATTTATGCGCTGGGTTGCGTGGCCTACCAGCTACTTGGTGGTAAACATCCGTTCAATCGTAAACGGGCAACTTTTGCTCGCGACAATGGCTTAACACCAGAGCCAATCGAAACTTTATCTCGCCGCCAGCAAAAAGCACTGCTTCGGTCACTGGCGTTCTCCCACGGTGAATGCACCCCTACCGTCGAAGAATTTATCGACGGATTGCGTCGAAAAAAATCACGATTAGTCCCAATATTGATCGGCATTGCCGCAGTACTGGCAGTCGTTGCTATCCCCCTTTATGACACCTTGGTTAACTATCAGCATCAGCAGAAACATGACCAAATAATGCTGTTACTGCAAAGTGGTGACGGTCAGCAGATGATCGCCGGGCTCGATGAAATTGCACGGGCTGAGGGGGCTGTTCAGGTAGACCTAATTGCCGATGGACGAGAACTAATTCTGTCCTACTATGAAGCCCAGACCGCCTTGCTGATTGATGGCGCTAGTGGGAGTTATGACTTCCCCGGTGCATCTGCCCTGGTCGAGGATGCCCGTCAGCTTTATCCGGACTCTGCCCAGATCGAACGCATGCTGCAGACCATCACTAGCCGCAGAAGTCGGCTGCTGAATGAATTTACCAGCCGCTTTAACATCGCTCTCGAATCGGGCTCTCTGTTAGCTAATCCGGACGATGATGACATCACTGACGTTCTAAACAGAGTTGCCCAGGTTGATCCAGCCCATCCGCTGTTAAATGACCCGCGACTCCCCCCTGCCTACATTAAACAAGCACAGCAGGCTGCTATAACAAACGATTATCTACTGGCGACTGCATTTATTGGCGCTGGACTGACAAATTTCCCGAAAAACTTATCGCTCATCAATGCCCGCGATGAAATTAGCGGCGCTGAGCAATTGGCCAGGAGCCAGATTCGTGTCAGCGAACTGATGACCCAGATAAAGTCAGGCTCTAAGCTCGATAGTCTGGCTGACTACGAGGCTATTCGCGAACCACTACTCGAGATCAAACAGTTGGCCCCGGACAATCAACTGCTTGCTGAGTATCAGCAATCGTTTCAGTTATTTGTTCCTGGTGCAATAGATCAACTCATAACGGCCAAAAACTGGACCGGGGGCGAATCTGCTTTATCAAACTTTGGAGAACTCCTCAAAGCTGAACAGATCGTCGACCAACAACAAAAACTATCCGCCGCAAAACATCGATACGATAGTGAGCTTGGTCAACTAATGGCTAATTTCGAAGCCCATATCGGCGGCAAGGGAAATCGCGCTGCAAGCCTCGCTGCTGCAGAAAAAAGTTTAGCCCTGCTCACTAACTTTGCCCCGGCTGACGACCAGAATTTGCTCTACGCACGTAACCGACTCGGCTACAGCTATGTGCAACTGGCTCGGTTGGCCCGGATCGAGGGCAATCTTAGCCAGGCGATGCAATTTGCCGAGCAAGGCAATGCCATAAAAAGTGGCGGTGTAACAGCCTTGGCTGTGGCGACTGAAATCGCACTCTCCAGCAACAGTCTAGACACTAACGCGCTGGGCAGCCCGGCTGAACTGGAAGGCCAAATAAGCAAATTGCTCGCTACAACATCATCAGCCGAAGATGCAGCCGCCATACTAGCCTTAGTAGATCAGTTGTCTGCGGTAGACCCGAGCAACACTATGATAAAAACCACTCGGGCCAGCTTGGCGAATGCGCTAGCAGCCGAGGTATCCACATTAATTGAAAAAAACCAATGGGAACAGGCTAGCCTTACGGCTAACCAGGCCCGCCTGCTGATTCCGGAACTGGCGATCACCAACCAGTTAGTCGCCAACACTCAAACTCAACGGCTCGGTGCTCAAGCCGCGATCAAACAACAGCAGATTAATCAGATAACTGGCAGCATGGCAGAATTGCTGGCAGATCCTAAATTTGACCTTGCCTGGCAAACCCAGGTAAGCGGGAGTTGGCGCCGGCTAAGACCTTTATTAGCAGACTCACCCGCGAAATTGAAAACAGAGGAGAGTAAAGTTGCCGAGGTTTTCCTGGCTAGTGCCCTGCAGAGCCAGACCGAGCAGATGTTCGTTCAAGCGCGCAACCGGCTCACCGCTGGCCGCCGCGTTTTACCTGGAAACGATAGCTTCGTCAGTGCTTTTAACAAGCTAAAAGCAAGCCAGGCCGAGTTCAAGAAAGGCGAACTTCTTAAAGAAAGAGCTGGCGAAATCGCTGCACTTAAGCAGACCTTATTGACCCAGGCTGACGCCAAATCCCTAACCGATGCCAGCGCCACTTTCGCTAAAATTAAACGCTTGCTGCCAGCGTCAGATCCGTATTTAACCGATGAGGCACCGAACCTGTTAGCACCTACTTACCTGGAACTTGCGGAAAAATTAGCCGCTGAAGAAAAGTATGTAGAGGCCCTTAAACTTGCCAAAGCGGGCCTACGAATAGCACCGAACCAAGAAAGCCTGAAAAGTGCACATGGCCTCTACGAGGATGAGGCCGTCATCGGCAAACTTGCCGAGCAGTTTGCCGCTGCCCGAGGACCATCATCTCAGGCGACCAAAATACTCAGCCAACGGATTACGTCAACTCGACAGCG
>JAHRWJ010000039.1 GCA_019090185.1 Immundisolibacteraceae bacterium | reverse complement strand
CTCGAACTGTTGGTCGTGAGCCTGGTGATTGTGCTGTTTCTGCTCCATGCCCGTTCGGCGCTGGTTACCATTATTATCCTGCCATTGGGTATTTTGATGGCGTTTATCGTCATGCGGTTGCAGGGTTTAAACGCCAATATTATGTCCCTGGGTGGCATCGCCATTACCATCGGCGCCATGGTCGATGGTGCCATTGTGATGGTCGAAAATGGTCACACCCATCTGTCTAAAGCACGGGCGCAAAAGGCGCTTGATAGGGATGGTGATGACAGTAGCCTAGACCTCACCGCAGCAGAACACTGGCAGGCCATCGGCAGCGCTTGTCGCGAGGTCGGACCGGCACTGTTCTCATCCTTGCTGGTGATTGTGGTCTCATTCCTGCCGATCTTCACCATGCAGGCGCAGGAAGGACGAATGTTCAGCCCGCTGGCCTTTACCGCCACTTATGCCATGGCAGGTTCGGCGATTCTGGCGATTACCCTGGTGCCGGTGGTGATGGGCTATTTTTTGCGCGGCGACATTATTGCGCCAGAGCAAAACCCCATCAGCCAGTTGTTGCAGGCCATGCATACGCCGCTACTCACAAAGGCGATGAACCACCCAACTGTTACCCTGGTGGCGGCGTTGCTGCTATTGGTCGCCACGGTTTATCCTTTTTCCCAGCTCGGTAGTGAATTTATGCCAGCCCTGGATGAGGGCGATATTCTTTATATGCCGACGACGTTTCCAGGGGTATCAATCAGCAAAGCCCGCGAACTGCTGCAGCAGACCGATAAAATCATCGCTAGCTTTCCAGAGGTACAGCGGGTGTTCGGCAAAGTCGGCCGGGCAGAAACCGCCACCGATCCGGCACCGCTAGCGATGCTCGAAACCACCGTGCGGTTAAAACCAAAACAACGATGGCCCAATCCAGCTAAAACCACCGGTGAATTGATGGCCGAAATGGACGCCGCGATTCAGTTTCCCGGCCTCGCCAATAGCTGGAGCATGCCGATCAAAACCCGGCTCGATATGCTCTCGACGGGTATCAAAACCCCGGTAGGAATCAAAGTCTCCGGTCCCGACTTAGGCCAATTACAAGAGCTCACGCAACAGATTGAGCAAGCGGTGAAAACCTTGCCCGAGACCACCTCTGCGTTCGGCGACCGGGCAGTGGGCGGCTATTACCTGGATATCGATATCAACCGGCAGAGCGCAGCGCGGTACGGCCTCACCACCGGCGCCGTTCAGGATGTGATTCAAAGCGCCATTGGCGGCATGAACATCACTGAAACCGTCGAAGGGCTGGAGCGCTACCCGGTTAACCTGCGTTACCCACGAGACCTGCGAGACAACCTTGAAGCCCTAAAACGGGTGTTAATACCGACGCCGACGGGGGCGCAAATCCCACTGGCACGGGTCGCCGAACTGGCTTATCGTCGCGGCCCGCCGGTGATTAAAAGCGAAAACGGCCGTCCCAGCGGCTGGGTTTATGTGGACATCTCTAGTGATGATATTGGTGGTTTTGTCGACCAGGCTAAACAGGTAGTGGCTGCTCAGGTCAATTTGCCACCCGGTTACACCCTGGTCTGGTCTGGTCAATTCGAATACATGCAGCGGGCTGCCAAGCAACTGCAGGTGGTGGTGCCAGTCACGCTGTTGATCATCTTCACGCTGCTCTATCTGAACTTTCGCAACCTGGTTGAACCATTGGTGGTGATGCTGTCGATACCATTTGGCCTGATCGGTGGTATCTGGATTGTTTATCTTTTCGACTATCAGCTTTCGGTGGCGGTGGCAGTTGGTTTTATTGCCCTGGCGGGGATGGCAGCAGAAATCGGCGTGCTGGTGCTGAGCTTTATCGATACCGAGATGGCGAACCGACGACATGACGGAAGCGGCGAGTTATCGGCTGCTGATATTACTGAGGCAGTGCTGGTTGCGACCTCACGACGGGTGAGGCCGGTGGCCATGACCGCACTGTCGACCATTGCCGGCTTGATACCAATCATGCTCAGTAGTGCGACCGGATCAGATGTGACCCATCGGATTGCGGCACCGATGCTGGGTGGCCTGGTGACGGTGATGTTGCTGAATTTGCTGGTGTTGCCGGTGGTTTATGGATGGGTGTTGCGGTGGCAAATCAGGTGTTGATCCGGATCGCTTGATGCGGTTATTAGGATCAGCGGGTTTCCTATGCGTTGGCTGCGTTGGCTGCGTTGGCTGCGTTAGGGCAGCTACTGGCAGCGCAAAATGGCGAGCTAGTCCCAACTTGAGAACTCGCCAGATAGCTGATTAATTCAGGGCTTTTTTGGCGTTCTGAAGGGTGAAATTGAACCGGGTACCCCCCAGCGCAGAGGGTGATTCCATCCAGATAGTGCCGCCATGGGTCTCAACTATTTTTTTAGCAGCTGCCAGGCCAATACCGGAACCACTGTGGTCGTGATCGAGTTGGTCGAACAACTCAAATATTTTTTTGTTGAACTGGGGTTCGATACCGGGGCCGTTGTCATCGACGAAAAAACACGATTTTTTTGTGTCCCAACCCAAGTCAATCTGGATAGGTCGGTCTCGGTGGTGGAATTTAATCGCGTTATCAATCAGGTTTTGATAAAGCTGGGTTATTCGCAGCAGGTTACCTTCCACTTCGGGTTGATCGGGTTGATCAGGCTGTACGGTAATGGTTGCTCCAGACTCCAGAATTTGCCCTGCTACCCGCTCCTGGGCATCGTCGATGATTTCTCTCATTGGTGCCGATTCAATACTGTTGGGTAGCACGCCCAGGCGGCTATATTCGAGAAGCTCCCCGAGTAAATTCTGCATTTTAGTGGCCGCGCGGCTGATCCGTTTCAGGTCATTTTTCGCCGCCTCAATATCGTTCCCTTCGAGACTTTCTGCCAGCACCTCGGAGAAACCAGCGATGGTGGTCAGCGGACTTTTCAGGTCGTGGGAAACCGTGTAGGTGAACTCCTCCATCTCAGTTTTCTGGCGCTGTATCTCGTCAATAAAATGGAGCCGCTCGGCGACATCCCTGAGCACGGCAACCATCACTGGCCGGTCGCCGATGGAGATCATTTTTGCATGGGATTCGACCGGCATTTCGGTGCCATCTCGGTGCGTTTCGATACCATCAACAGCCAGCTCACCCTGTTTTTTGAGTATTTCGACGACGTCTATTTCCCCAGGGGTAGGTGACAGCACTGCGACCGGCTGGCCAATTAGCTCATCACGGGACCAGCCATGACTGTTGGCCGTCTCCTGGTTGCAGTCAATGATGATACTGTCCTCATCAAACAGGATGACGCTATCGGGCAGGGCATCAAACAGCTGTCGATATTTTTGTTCACTATCGGCCAATGCTTGCTGAAGTTGCTGCTGCTCGCTGATGTCGAGCACAACCGTGGCAAATACCGCTTCCCCTTCCCATTGCGTGGCATGCGACCAGACCTTGACTGGAAACGTTGAGCCATCTTTACGCTTCACGTTGCCGGATTGATAGCTCCATTGCTGCTGCTCTTCGGGAGCATTTAGCAATGTTGAAAGTAATTTTTTTACCTTGTCATAGTTCCACTCAGAAATGAGCTTCTCGGTTGACAGGGTCAATGCTTCTTCAACAGTAAACCCGCTGTCGGTGCAGAATTTCTGGTTGACATGCAGTACCGCTAAATCGCTAATGCGGGTAATAACCAGCCCGGTACAGGATCCTTCTATTAATAGGCGATAGGTCTTCTCACGGGATTGGGCAAGTTTCCGGGCGGTGATATCGCGAAACACGCCGCGAATCCTTGAGAATTTGCCGTCGGCATCGGTTTCTGGCTGGCCGTATAACAAAATGTTGAGCAGGCGGCGGTCTCTGGTAAAAGCTCGAAACTCAATTTCAAAGGGCCTATGAGATAACGAAGACTGGGATAGAACCTGGCGAACCATCGCCAGGTCATCTGGGTGAATTGCCTCTTCGATCCCAAACTGAACCCACTGTTCTGGTACCACCAAGCCGACTTTGCCTGGTTCCAGAGTGGTGATGTTGATCAGCCCGTCTTCAAAAATGAATTCGCGCAGGCCCGCAAAGACCTGGCTGTTCCGCAATATATTTTCGGTGGTTTTCTGTTCGGTGATATCGACCTGTTTTGCCAACAGGTGGGTGGGTAGCCCTGACTCATCCCGAATAATCAACATCGAGCTACGAACCCAGATCCAGCGGCCACTGGCATGAAGCATTCGATAATCGCTAGAGAAACGATCCGTACCTGTGACGCTGGTGGCTGTTTCGGTGGCTGTGCAAATCTGCTCGCGGTCGTCCGGGTGGAGAATTGTTCTGTCTAATTCCGAGGTTGATAGAGGTAGCTCGCTGCGGCTGTAACCAGAAAAATTTAACCAATTATCATCAACCTCATAGGAGTCGCTGAGCAGGTTGCACTGAATGTAGCCCTGGTCGTTTAGCTCCAGTCGTTCTGTTTCTAGCAGCGGAACTTCAGTTGCGACAGGTTTGTTTTTAGTCGGCGCAGGAGGGTTATTGAATAGCCAGATCCGACAGATCAATAGGAACATCAATCCGGTCAGCAAACAGAGGCTGAGGGTCAAAAAGGACAATGCTAATGTTCTCCTGTGTGGCATGCTTTGATGGAAAATGGAATCTATTAGCTATTTTCGGCTTACTCCGAGAACTACTGAAGGCATTAAAATTTCGCTGGGGGTTTTACTGGCCTGATAGTCAAAACAGAACAGACTCGAAACTCCCGTTAGCTTAGCTTGGCTGCCATCGATACAAAGCGATTGGGGTGTTAGTTGGCAGCAGATCTGCTGGG
>JAHRWJ010000310.1 GCA_019090185.1 Immundisolibacteraceae bacterium | reverse complement strand
GATCCCCATTGCGCGCTAGATGAGCCCAATGGGTTGCTAGCGGCCGGCGGTGCGCTAGACCCAGAAAGCTTGCTTAATGCCTATTCCCGTGGGATTTTCCCCTGGTTTAATAGTGATGACGAAGCCATTCTCTGGTGGAGCCCGGATCCTCGAGGGGTTATCGAGCCCGGTTCGGTTAAGGTCTCTCGTAGTCTGGCGAAACGGATCAGGTCAGGTGTTTTTCGGGTGACTGCGGATGTCGATTTTACCGGGGTGATCGCTGGCTGTGCCGAGACACGAGTGAACCGTTCCGGTGATGATGGTGAGCTCTGCGAGGAAGGAACCTGGATCACCTCCGCCATGAGTCAGGCTTATCTTGAGCTCCACCGCCAGGGTTATGCCCACTCGGTAGAGGTCTGGGAAAATGATCAGTTGGTGGGCGGGTTGTATGGGGTCGCCCTGGGTGGAGCTTTTTTTGGGGAATCGATGTTTTCCCGTCGTAGCGATGCTTCTAAAGTTGCATTGGTGACGTTGGCCTCGGCTCTGGCCGCGCGTGGTTTCGGTCTTATAGATTGTCAACATCTGACCCCTCACCTGGCTAGCCTGGGTGCAGTAGAATTGGGCCGTAATCAGTTTTTAGAGCGATTGTCCGAGTTGACGAATGACCCCGGCTGGCGAGGGTTTTGGCAGTTTGATCTGTGATCAAATATTTTTTCTATAAAATGATTAGTCGATGATGATCTTTAATACCTCTACCGGCAGGCTATTCTTTTTTTCTACCGAACCTCGACCCTGTAGCTACCTGCCCGGGCGCGAAGCGGTGATGTTGTTTGCCGACCCTAATAAGGCCATTGATAGTGACTCCTATGGTCGTTTGATTGATTACGGGTTTCGTCGCAGCGGTGATAACGTCTACCGGCCCCATTGTCGTAGCTGTATGGAATGTATCCCGGTACGAATACCCGTTGCAGAGATGGAACTTAATCGTACTCAACGGCGAAATGTGAAGCGTAACGCCGACCTGGAAATTGTCCGCGGCGTAACGGAATTCAGTGATGAACATCTAGAGCTCTATCATCGATATCAACAATCTCGTCACGATGCCGATACCACCAGTCAGGATGCGGAGGATCAGCTCGGGTTTTTGCGTAGTAAATTTATCGACACGTCATTTCTGGAGTTTCGGCTCGATGGCCGACTACTGATGGTCGCAGTGATTGATGTGGTCCCCCAGGGGCTGTCGGCTGCTTATACCTTTTATGATCCAGACTATCCTCAGCGTGGGCTTGGGGTTTTTGGTGTGTTAACGCTTGCTGAGGAGTGTCGGCAGCGCGAATTGACCTGGCTCTACCTGGGGTACTGGATAAAAAATTGCGACAAGATGAGTTACAAAACCATGTTTCAGCCGCTGCATGCCTATCGGGATGGCCAGTGGGAATCGCTGCAAAGTGATGAGAAAGAGAGGCTGTTATCGGAGTCCTGATGACAGTTGCATGGTGTTAGTGGATTAACTCATATAGAATCGCGCGGCTTTGAGGTGGTTGCTGTAAGTCTGTTTTGGTTGGTAAACAGGGAATTTTTATCAACGGCTCGCGAAATCAGCTTCAAAATCGATTTAATCGCACATTAGCGTACATTTAGTTTTAGAGGATTGCATGGCAAAGGAAGAAGGCATTGAGATGCAGGGCAAGGTTATTGAAACCTTACCCAACACCATGTTCCGGGTGGAACTTGAGAATGGCCATGTGGTCACGGCTCATATATCCGGAAAAATGCGTAAGCATTACATTCGAATTTTGACCGGTGATGAAGTCACCGTGATGATGACCCCATACGACCTGACTAAAGGACGTATCACCTACCGCAACCGGTAAACTACCGGCCCTTCTGCGGGGTTAATCGTGTAACAAAGAACGCCGCCCGGCTTCAGGCTGGAGCGGCGTTTTTGTCGTCCTCTTTGATTTTTTCCGCAGATTCGGTATGCAGATCAAGTTTGCCGTCTTTGACGGTTACCGTGACATGACCACCGTGAGAAAGTTTGCCGAATAGCAGTTCGTCAGCCAGCGGCCGGCGGATTTCGTTCTGTACCAGTCTACCCATTGGACGGGCGCCCATTTTATCGTCGTAGCCTTTTTCAGCTAACCAGGCTCGGGCGTCGTCATCCAGATCAATGGTGACCCGTTTTTCACTGAGCTGCTCTTCCAGTTCGAGAATGAATTTGTCGACCACGTTACAGATAGTGCGTTGGTCAAGGCCGTGGAATTGAATGATACCGTCGAGTCGATTCCGAAATTCTGGGGTGAACATCCGGTTAATCGCTTCGATACCATCGCTAGAATGGTCCTGGTGAGAAAAGCCAATCGATGCCCTGGAGGTCAGGTCGGTGCCCGCGTTGGTGGTCATGACCAGAATCACGTTGCGAAAATCGGTATGACGGCCATTATTATCAGTTAGTGTGCCGTGATCCATTACCTGCAACAGCAGATTAAACACATCCGGATGGGCTTTCTCGACTTCGTCGAGTAGCAGCACCGAATGGGGGTGGCGTGTGACGGCTTCCGTCAGTAAGCCGCCCTGATCAAACCCGACATAGCCCGGAGGCGCGCCAATGAGCCGAGAGACGGTGTGACGTTCCATATACTCGGACATATCAAACCGAATTAGCTCGATGCCTAATACCTTGGCCAGTTGGCGGGTCAGCTCGGTCTTACCAACGCCGGTGGGGCCAGCGAACAGGAACGAGCCGATTGGCTTCTCCTGCGGCCCAAGCCCAGAACGAGACATCTTGATAGCACTGGAAAGCGCCTCAATGGGCTCATCCTGACCAAACACCATCATTTTAAGTGACTGGCCGAGGGTGCGAAGCTTGTCCATGTCGGTGCTGGAAACCTGTTTCGGGGGTATTCGCGCGATAGCCGCAACGATTTTTTCAATATCGCTAAGCCCGATGGTTTTTTTGCGCTTGCCAG
>JAHRWJ010000038.1 GCA_019090185.1 Immundisolibacteraceae bacterium | reverse complement strand
GGCGCCCACTGTGCGTCCGCCTTCACGGATCGCAAAGCGTAGCCCTTCGTCCATCGCTATTGGGGTGATCAAATCAACCACCAGGGATATGTTGTCTCCAGGCATCACCATTTCAGTGCCTTCTGGCAGCAAACATTCGCCGGTCACATCCGTGGTACGGAAGTAAAACTGCGGACGATAGCCTTTGAAAAACGGAGTGTGACGTCCGCCTTCGTCTTTGGAGAGTATGTAAACTTCTGCATCAAACTTGGTATGCGGTGTAATCGAACCCGGCTTACATAACACCTGACCACGCTGAACTTCTTCACGCTTGGTACCACGCAGCAGTACACCGACGTTATCACCTGCACGACCTTCATCGAGCAGCTTGCGAAACATTTCTACACCGGTACAGGTGGTGACAACGGTATCGGTAATACCAACGATGGCCACTTCTTCGCCCATCTTCAGAATACCGCGCTCTACGCGCCCGGTTACCACGGTGCCACGACCGGAGATCGAGAACACATCTTCGACTGGCATTAGGAAATCACCGTCGATAGCTCGTTCTGGCTCTGGAATGTAGGTATCTAGCGCTTCTACCAATTTATCAATTGAAGGGATACCAATGTCGCTGGTGTCACCTTCGAGTGCTTTGAGGGCACTACCAACAATCACTGGTGTGTCGTCGCCGGGAAAATCGTACTTGTCGAGTAACTCGCGAACTTCCATTTCTACCAGTTCGAGCAGCTCTTCGTCGTCGACCATGTCGGCCTTGTTCATATAGACAACGATGTATGGCACACCAACCTGACGTGAAAGCAGGATGTGCTCGCGGGTCTGTGGCATGGGGCCGTCGGCTGCGTTAACAACCAAAATAGCGCCATCCATCTGTGCGGCACCGGTGATCATGTTTTTCACATAATCGGCATGTCCGGGGCAATCTACGTGTGCGTAATGGCGATTGTCTGATTCGTACTCAACATGAGCAGTAGCGATAGTGATACCGCGCTCACGCTCTTCTGGAGCATTATCAATCTGATCGTAACCTTTGGTTTCGCCGCCATGCTTGGCCGCCATTACCGTGGTCAACGCCGCTGTCAGTGTGGTTTTACCATGGTCAACGTGACCAATAGTGCCCACGTTGACATGGGGTTTTGTTCGTTCGAATTTTTCCTTGGACATGGCAGTTACCTTTGTCTTCTATTTGACAACCGATGCGGTTACGTTATTTGTTTATTACTTTCTCAGCGACGCTATTAGGCGCCTCCATGTATTTTTCGAAATCCATGGTGTAGGTCGCCCGGCCCTGTGTTGCAGACCGCAGGTCGGTTGCGTAACCGAACATTTCAGCCAGCGGTACACTGGCCTTGACGGCTTTACCTAGTGGAACATCGTCTATACCACCAATCAGCCCGCGACGCCGATTCAAATCTCCTACCACGTCACCCATATTATCTTCGGGGCAAACCACTTCTACTTTCATTACCGGCTCAAGCAACACCGGCGAAGCCTTCTTCGCGCCTTCTTTGAACGCCATTGACCCAGCGATTTTAAACGCCATCTCATTGGAATCGACGTCATGGTAAGAACCGTCATAAAGAGCGACTTTGACATCAACAACCGGGTACCCGGCGATGACACCGTTCTTCATTTGCTCTTCAATACCCTTATTCACGGAGTTGATGTATTCGCGAGGCACCGCCCCACCAACAACTTCGTTCGAGAATTTGTAGCCTTCACCCGGCTCTTGAGGCTCTATTCTCAGATAAACATGACCATATTGACCACGACCACCGGTCTGACGAACAAATTTGCCTTCCTGCTCGATGGTTTCACGAATAGTTTCGCGATAAGCCACCTGGGGTGCCCCGACGTTTGCTTCGACATCAAACTCTCGACGCATCCGATCTACAATGATGTCCAGATGCAACTCACCCATTCCGGAGATAATGGTCTGAGCGGACTCTTCATCGGTGTGCACTCGAAAAGAGGGGTCTTCCTGCGCTAACTTACCCAGCGCAACACCCATTTTTTCCTGATCGCTTTTAGTCTTCGGCTCTACCGCTACTGAAATAACCGGTTCGGGAAATTCCATCCGCTCAAGCGTAATGATGTTATCCAGGTCACAGAGCGTGTCACCGGTGGTTACATCTTTCAGACCCACTGCGGCCGCGATATCTCCAGCCCGGACTTCGGTAATCTCTTCGCGGTTGTTGGAGTGCATCTGCAACAATCGACCGACCCGCATCTTCTTGCCCTTGACCGGGCTAAATATCGAAGACCCTGAACTCAACACCCCGGAGTAAACTCGGAAAAAAACCAGGGTACCAACAAAGGGGTCTGTCGCTATTTTAAAGGCTAGAGCAGCGAAAGGCTCTTCGTCGGACGAGCCACGCTCACCTTCGTTTTCGTCATCGTCAACGCCCTTTATAGCCGGCACATCTACTGGCGATGGCATGAACTGTATGACTGCATCCAGCATTGACTGAACGCCTTTGTTCTTAAACGCTGTACCGCAGGTGACAACTACAACCTCATTAAGCAAGGTGCGCTTGCGCAGCCCGGCAATAATATCTTCGCTATCAAGCTCTTCGTTCTCAAGATACTTATTCATCAAGTCGTCGTCAGCTTCTGCAGCCGCTTCAACCATATTCGCACGCCATTCTTGAGCTTCTTCGAGCAGCTCAGCCGGGATATCAGACTCCAGAGTCTTCATCCCCATGTTCTCTTCTTCCCAGCGAATTGCCTTCATCTTAACAAGGTCAATCACGCCTTCGAACTCTTTCTCCGCACCGATTGGCAACTGAATCGGCACCGGATTACCACCAAGACGCTCTTTTATCTGCCCAACCACCCGCAGAAAGTCAGCGCCGTCACGATCCATCTTATTAACAAAAGCCATACGGGGCACACCGTAGCGGGTGGCTTGACGCCACACCGTTTCGGACTGAGGTTCAACACCGCCTACCGAACAAAAAACCGCGACCGACCCATCGAGCACACGTAAAGACCGCTCTACTTCAATGGTGAAATCCACATGACCGGGGGTATCGATGATGTTAATTCTGTGCTCATCGAACTGCTTTTCCATCCCGCTCCAGAAACAGGTGGTGGCTGCGGAGGTAATCGTAATTCCGCGCTCCTGCTCCTGCTCCATCCAATCCATCGTCGCCGCGCCATCATGGACTTCGCCAATCTTATGAGAGACGCCTGTGTAGTAGAGCACGCGCTCAGTAGTCGTCGTCTTACCGGCGTCAATATGCGCCATGATGCCAATGTTGCGATAACGTTCAATGGGTGTCGTACGGGCCACTTTAATAAGTCTCTGTCTTAACCGGCTTACGCCGTGGTTTCAATTAATTTAGCTAATTCGTGTAAACGCTCTACCATTACCAACGATAGTGCGAGAACGCCTTATTAGCCTCGGCCATACGATGACCATCTTCACGCTTCTTTACCGCTGCACCGCGATTTTCAACCGCGTCGCCAATCTCGGCTGCAAGCCGCAACGCCATGGTTTTCTCACCACGCTTACGAGCCGCATCGATCAACCAGCGCATTGAGAGCGCTCGCTGACGATCAGGACGCACTTCGATTGGCACCTGATATGTCGCACCACCAACTCGGCGGGACTTAACCTCAACCAATGGCGAGATGTTTTCAAGGCTCTGCTTAAACATCGCCACGGGATCTTCACCCTGATGAGTCTGCTCAAGGCGATCGATAGCGCCATAGACGATTTTTTCAGCGATCGACTTCTTGCCGTCAACCATGATGACGTTCATCAACTTGGCCAAGGTCAGATCCCCATACTTCGGATCCGCCAAGATCGTACGCTTACCTGCAACTCTTCTTCTGGACATAACCGGTGAACCCGAATTTAAAAAATGACGAATTTAAAAAATAAAAGAGCCGCGACTTTGTCACGGCCCTTTTAAAACCCGTTAAAGCTTATTTGACCCAACAAACCCCTGTTATCAGGATTTAGGGCGCTTAGTACCATACTT
>JAHRWJ010000309.1 GCA_019090185.1 Immundisolibacteraceae bacterium | reverse complement strand
GGGCGCTCTGATCGAGAATATCCCCGGCGATGACGTGAATCACTTCATTCTTGCATTCCATAATGCCTTTAATCAGTAGCAGTTTGCCGGTAAGCAGGGGCTGACGGCAACGCTCCTGCAGGTTCTGCCAGACAATCACATTGATGTTGCCGGTTTCATCTTCAAGGGTGAGGAAAATCACGCCACTGGCGCTGCCGGGGCGTTGGCGACCGGTGACCAGGCCGGCGACCCGCACAAAACGGTTATTGGCGGTCCGCTGCAGGTCGAGTTGGCGTTTACAGCCGTTAAGCTCGGGGTGGTCACGTAACAGCTGCATCGGGTGGTTGCCCAGGGTCAGCCCCAGGCTGCGATAGTCGGCCAGGGTCTGTTCCATTACTGACGGCGGTGGCAGGGTGATGGGGTCGGGCTCGTGGTTATCGGCCTCTATTAATAATGGCCGAGCCGGTTCAATGGCCATCACCTGCCAGTGGGCCTGATGGCGGTGGGGGCTGAAGGGTTGCAGTGCATTGGCATCGGCCAGGGCGGCAAGTTCGGCTTTATCAAGCCGGGCACGGCGGGCCAGGTCTGCCGGGCTTTTAAACATCTGTTCGGCGCGAGCCGCCGATATGCGGTTGGCTGCAGCCTTGCCGAGGTTTTTAACCAGCCGTAATCCGAGTCTTAAGGCGGGCTGTTGCTGGGCGGTGACGGCGCTAGTTTGGCCTATCACCAGGTAGTGGTCCCAGTTGCTCTGGTTAATGTCGACTGCTAATACGGTGACCTGGTGGCGGCGCGCATCCTGTATCAGTTGTGATGGGGTGTAAAACCCCATTGGCTGACTGTTGAGCAGGCCGCAATAAAATGCTGCTGGGTGGTGGCATTTGATCCAGGCAGACAGGTACACCAGCAGCGCAAAACTGGCGGAGTGGGATTCGGGAAAGCCATAGCTGCCAAAGCCCTTGACCTGCTCGAACAGCCGCAGTGCAAATTCTTCGCTGTAGCCCCGTTCGAGCATGCCGTTGACCAGCTTGCTCTGGAACTTCAGCAGGGTGCCGTTTTTGCCCCAGCTGGCCATGGCGCGGCGTAGCTGGTCGGCTTCGCCACCACTGAAGCCGGCGGCGACCATCGCCAGTTTGATCACCTGTTCCTGAAATATGGGCACGCCGAGGGTGCTTTTGAGTACGTTTTTAATCGCAGCGTTGGGATAGGTGACCGCGGCCGGGTTGTCGCGACGTTTTAAGTAGGGGTGCACCATCTTGCCCTGAATCGGGCCGGGCCGGACCAGCGCCACCTCAATCACCAGGTCGTAATAACAGCGCGGTCGCAGTCGCGGCAGCATGGATATCTGGGCACGGGATTCGACCTGAAACACACCAATGCTGTCGCCCTTGCAGAGCATGTCATAGGTGGCCGAATCTTCGGCTGGTATCGCCTGCAGGCTATCAATCTCGGGTTGATACTGGCGAATCATCTCCAGTGATTTGCGAATCGCACTGAGCATGCCCAGCGCCAGTACATCCACTTTTAACAGTCCCAGCGCCTCAATGTCGACCTTGTCCCACTGAATAACCGTGCGTTCGGCCATGCTGGCGTTTTCTACCGGCACCAGCTGGCTGATGGGTCCATCGGTGATGATGAAACCACCGACGTGCTGCGACAGGTGGCGCGGAAATCCCTTGATCTGCTGAATCAGCAGCAGAAATTGCTGGGCCAGCTGTTCGTGGCTGGGTAGGTTGAATTTGGCAAAACGTTTGTGCAGGTCGCCCTGGCGATCCCACCAGGCCAGGGATTTGGCCAGCTGATCCACCAGCAGCGGCGATAAGCCCAATGCTTTGCCGACGTCACGTACCGCGCTGCGGGTGCGGTAGGTGATAACGGTAGCGGCCAGCGCGGCCCGGTCACGGCCATATTTTTTGTACAGATACTGAATCACCTCTTCACGGCGCTCATGCTCAAAATCAACATCAATATCAGGTGGTTCGTTGCGCTCTTTGGAGATAAAACGCTCGAACAGCAGCGAGACCTTGGTGGGTGAAACCTCGGTAATAAACAGGCAGTAGCAGACCACCGAATTGGCCGCCGAGCCACGGCCCTGGCAGAGAATGCCCCGGTCGCGGGCAAACTGAACCATGTCGTACACGGTGAGAAAATAATACTCGTACTCCATCTCACGGATCAGGCCGAGCTCTTTTTCTATCTGCTTCTGGACGCTTACCGGCACCCCCTCGGGCCAGCGCTGACTGGCACCACGCAAGGTTAAACCGCGCAGGTATTTGTGCGGCTGCTGGCGCGGCGGTACCACCTCTTTAGGGTATTCGTAACGCAGTTCATCGAGGCTGAAATGGCAGCGCCGGCTGATCTGCAGGGTTTGTGCCAGCAGGTCGGCTGGGTAGAGCTGCTGGAGCCGTTTTACCGGCCGCAGGTAGCGCTCGCTGTTGAATTGCAGGCGACTGCCAAGCTGCTGAACCGACGTATTGAGCCGAATCGCGGTGAGCAGATCTTGCAACGGCTTACGCTGGCGGTTGTGCAGGTG
>JAHRWJ010000308.1 GCA_019090185.1 Immundisolibacteraceae bacterium | reverse complement strand
TTTCTGCTGTCACCGAGCAAGCTGCAGCCAAGGCCGCTGAATTAATCTCAATGGCTGGTGCAGGAGTATCAATTGTTTCTGCGGACAAAAAACTGATTAATGAGATGGCGGCTGCCCTCAGATTTCCCCAACCACAATGGCCCGCTGTAAATATTGAAGCGCCAGCCAGACCATTAACAATTGCCACATCCGAGGACCTGCCCAGTGAGTCGATAGCGGCGACAGCAGCAGCCGTCAACCTATCCCAAAAAGCGCTCCAAGACGCAGTTGCCGCACCCATAGCAGCCCCAATAGAGCCCACCAAAACAGTCCTGGATGAATTTTCTAAACACACCTCGGCAGCCTCCAGTGCTGCCGAATCTTTGTCATCTAATGTTCAGATAACGGAAGCCAAAGCAGCTGTTACTTCGAAACCAGGCCCGTCCCCCTCAGGCCCTACCGCAAATTCGCCAATCACGCCAAAACCGCCGTTACTGACCAATCCAAAAACATCCTCGCGCCCTGCTTCTATTGTTATGTCAGAACAGGAAGGTTGCTCTCATCAAATGGTTAACCTGAGAGTACGGACCTGTAGGGACTTTCTGAGTCGCAAAGTAAGGGCACCCCGGATGGTAGTGATGCCCTCTGGCAATTTCATCATGGGCGACTCGAAACGGTCGGTCGAATCACCAACCGTTGAGGTCACTATTGGGTCAGCGCTGGCCATTTCATCCCACGAAATTTCTTTTCGAGAATTTTCAATCTACTGTAAAAACAGCGCTAGCCCATGTCCCACAAACAGTGGTGGAGACCGACATCAACCGGTTGTTGGCATCAGCTGGCAGGAAGCCACCAACTACACAGCCTGGCTTTCAAAACGAACCGGCAAACAATATCGATTACCCAGCGAAGCTGAGTGGGAGTATGCCGCCCGAGCTGGCTCCCAGACCATCTACCCATTTGGTGACAAGTTGATGGTCACCCAGGCACGTTTTTCTGAACGCAACCGTACCGCGACCGAGCCACTTTCCAACACCTACCAGGCCGTTAATCCTAATGCTTTCCAGCTCTATCATATGGTTGGCAATGTTCGCGAATGGGTTGCGGATGCGTGGCAGGACCACCACGACAATAGCGTCTCAGATGGCTCAGCTCGAAATGGTAACGGCCAGAAAGTAGTCCGAGGTGGCTCGTTTGCAGACACTCCAGAGCAGCTACGCTCATCAGCACGCCAACCGCTGGACCCGAGCTCTAAGGATCGCTATACCGGTTTTCGAGTGGTTCTGGAATTTTCCGCAACCGCCTCCTGAAACCGCGTTTTAACAAATCATTTACCGGGCTTACCGGTAATCAACGATAAGACTGAATGACTCAATAAACTATGGAAAAACTGTTTAAATCCCTCATCGAACAAATTGGCGAAGACCCTAATCGAGAAGGCTTAGTCGACACACCTAAACGGGCAGCCAAAGCCCTGGAATTTATCACCCGAGGTTACGGTCAAAATGTAGCCGACGTCGTCAACGGTGCCATTTTTGAAAGCGATACCGATGAGATGGTCATCGTTAAAGACATTGAACTCTATTCCATGTGCGAACATCACATGCTGCCATTCATCGGCAAGTGCCACGTCGCCTATATCCCCGATGGTAAAGTAATTGGGTTGTCGAAAATTGCCCGAATCGTCGATGTGTTTGCACGTCGGCTACAGATTCAGGAAAACCTCACTAAACAGATCGCCAGCAGTATCTCTGAAGTGACCGGAGCAACCGGTGTCGGCGTCATCATAGAAGCCAAACATCTCTGCATGATGATGCGTGGCGTAGAAAAGCAAAACTCGGTCATGACCACCTCGGTGATGTTGGGTAGCTTTCGCAGCGAAGCGCGTACTCGCGGTGAATTTTTAACCCTAATTAGATAACGGATTTATTGATGACCTTCAAGACCGTTCTCGAAGCCCATGCTGCATTCTATCAAGCGTTAGAACTGGCAGATCTGCAGTTAATGACCGAAGTGTGGCAGCAGGATGAAAACATTTCCTGCATCCACCCACTCTGGGCTCCCTTGTTTGGCAGCGACAAAGTCATGCCGAGCTGGAAGCAGCTGTTCACGAGCGGTCGATCTATGTCTGTGGAAGCAGAGATATTGGCCCATCAGACCGGGGATGAACTCTGCATTCACCTGGTTCGCGAAATTCTGACACCCCTATCGGACAATAAGGGTGGCCAACCAATTCTGGCGACCAATTCTTATCAGCTATTTGATAGTGGCTGGAAGATGGTGCTGCACCATGCCTCGCCGACGGCTGTCGTCGAACAAAAAAGCGCCACCGACCTGCCGCCCGGCAATCAACTTCATTAACCAGACTTCAGGTTGAGTCGGTTAATGAAGTCCATGCCCGCTGTTAGCTTAAGTCAACCCAAAAGCGACTTCACCCAGTCCTGAAAATTCGGTACGGATGCTATCGCCGGGTTTAAGCGCAAACTGTCGAGTCAACGACCCGGCCATCACATAGTCGCCTTTTCTGACTTTCAGTCCCAACTCAGCCAACTTATTGGCAAGCCAGGCCAGGGAGTTAAACGGGCTGCCCAACACCGCTGTCGCGTTGCCCATACCTACCTGCTCACCGTTTAGATAGACAGTCGCATCGATAGTCGCGATATCGAGACCATCATTGATATTCAGCGGATCACCCAACACAAAACCGGTCTGCTGCACGTTATCAGCTAACGATACCGCCAGTTGGGCCGAAAAATCCCCCCGGTTCTCCACCAGCTCCATCGCCGGGTACAACTGAGCAACCGCAGCTCTGGCCATCTCTGCAGTGGCGTTCGGACCCGTTAAATCACTACCCATTTTAAAACAGACCTCATTCTCGACCCCCGGACCGATCAGTTTCTTGCCGATCATCTCACTACCGGAAGCAATCAATCCGGACTGCAACAAATAGCCACAAACCGGTTCATGGACATTGAACTGATCCTGAAT
>JAHRWJ010000307.1 GCA_019090185.1 Immundisolibacteraceae bacterium | reverse complement strand
GGGTGCGGGTGCGGGTGCGGGTGCCGGGCGCGGGTAACTTGACAAGGGTCAACCAAAACTGCTCCAGCACTTGAATGGCATCAAGAAAGCTATCGAGTTCGACCGGCTTGGTCAGGTAACAGTTAGCATTCAGTTCATAGGAGGTGAGAATATCTTTATCTGAATCAGAGGTGGTGAGCACGACCACCGGAATCGCTCTTAGAGATGGGTCCTGCTTAATTTCAGCAAGCACCTCGCGGCCATCTTTGCGGGGCAAATTAAGATCCAGCAGAATAATTCCTGGTCTTGGGGCATCCTTGTACTGACCTTGCTGGTACAGAAATTCCATCGCCTTTTCGCCATCATCAACGATGTGCAAGGTGTTGGTGATTTTACCCATTTTAAAGGCTTCCCGAGTCAGGTCCTGATCACCAGGATTATCCTCCACTAGTAGCACGTCAATAGCGCCTCCCCCTCTTCGGCGCTCCTGCCGTCCTGTCATCGTTGCTGTCATGGTCAAGCTCCTCGATCGGATTAAGCGGTACAGGAAGTTTGCGCCTGCGCCTCTTTGGGATCACATTGATGAATTTCTTCAATGTCATTAACTGAGGCTAGTGTAAAAAAGAACTGAGTTCCCTCTCCAGGCGTCGAGGTCAACCAAATTCGGCCGCCGTGGTGATCCACAATTCGTTTACAGATGGCCAGGCCAATGCCTGTTCCTGAATATTCGCTGCGACCATGAAGTCGCTGAAAAATAGTAAATATTTTGACAAAAAATCGATCCTCAATGCCGATACCGTTATCACAGACCTGGATTCGCCACTTGTCACCATCAGATTCGACCGAAATGTGGATACGAGGCTGTCGCTCAACATCACAATACTTCATCCCATTACTAACCAGGTTCACCAACAACTGACGCAACTGGTTAACGTCACCCATTATTTTCGGCAATGGATCAAAGGTAACTACTGCTTGCCGGTCATCAATCAAACTCCCCAGATCGTGCAAACAAATTTGCATTACCTCATCAAGATCGACCGGAATTAACTCCTCGCCTTCGCTGGCGATACGAGAGTAGGCGAGCAGATCCTGAATCAATGCTTTCATGCGGTTGCTACCTTCAACCGCATAATCAATCCATTTATCTGCCTGCTCGTCCAGTTCATCGCTATAACGACGTCGAATCAACTGCAGGTAGCTATTAATCATCCGCAGTGGCTCCTGCAGATCATGGGACGCCACATAAGCAAACTGTTCTAGCTCTGTGTTGGAGCGTTGCAACGCTTCCGCGTACGCAGCTTTTTCGCGTTGATCCCGACGCTCTTCGGTAACATCCCGAACCAGGCCGGCTATCAAGTCTCTACCGTCCAGAATCAACGGTGAAACAGTGATGTTGAGTTCTACCTCTTCACCATCACTCCGTAATCCGGTCAACTCACGCCCTCTGCCGATCTCAGTAGCCGCAGAACCCGGTTCGACTTTATAACCACCTACATATTGGGGGTGAAGGTCACGAATTCCACGCGGCATTAGCATCGTAAGCTGCTGACCAACAACCTGCTCTTGTGTATAGCCAAAAATAACTTCAGCCGCTGGATTGAAGGCTTCTATTTCACCCTGGCGATTAATCACGATATAGCCTTCTCGCATATCAGTAACCATAGCTCTATAGAGCGATTCACTATGAGACAAATCAACCGTCACTTGTTTTAACTCGGCGGTACGCCTATCAACTTCCCGCTCGAGACTCTGCTGCAGGCAGAGCTGACGTAAAAATGTTCTGTGCCTAGCAACTACCCGTCCACACATCATTCCGGTAACCAGCAACCCAGCAATTAAAAGCCCTATAGATGCCCCAGATTGCTGACGATCCAAAAACTCTGCTGCTGCTCGGGTAACCACTAACCATTGACGACCAAAAACTTCAAGTTGCTTGGTCTTATAAAGACCACTAGTGACGCTTTCTATCGAAACCTCATTACCAGATGAACCCGCAACCGAACCACCAACCCGGTTAGTCACTAAAAACTGGTCTCCTTTATCAGCCAAGCGGTCAAATAGATAAACCTCATGACCATTTCTATTCAGGTACCCCAATGACTGCTGCAATAAGTCCCCAATCCTGAAAACGCCAAGTGCAAAGCCTTCAAGATCTTCATCAGCACTGCTTTCAGACGACAAAATTCCAGTAGCCTTAACTTGGCGGTAGATCGGCCAAAAAACCAACACTGCCCTCTGCTCAGCATTTTCCTGAACCAGCGTGATCCTGGCAGTCATCAACGGCTTCCGCATCACCATTGATTGACTTAAGGCCGCCAATCGAACGGAATTCGATGCCAGGTCAAACCCCAACGCGGTTTCGTTGCCGACGACAGGTTCAACGAAATAGACTGGAAAATAGTCGGCGTTCACCGAGCGCCGAACCAGCTCTTTTTGCGATGAATATTCTGTAAACTGAAAATCAATTAATCCATCAAGAGCCGCAGCTGTTTCGAATTCGAGCCGACGGCTATCCGTCACCCGAGGTATCCATTCAAGCGCCTGTACAGACTGAGAGTCTGCAACCAGGGCGCGACTGAATTCGGCGAATTCATCACGGCTCACTGACTCTGAACCGTGATAAAAAGCCTCTATTGCCCGAAGATGACTACCCACATTATCCAAACTGCGGCCAACAGACGTGGCGATATTTTGCGCATCGGCTGCGAAAGCCGCTTCAATACGTTGCTGCTCAACCGAATTGGTAAGAAAAAACACCAGCAGCGATAATAATATGCCGGTGACAGCAACCGGCAACAGCATTCTCAACTGCGGGGCATCAGGCAGTTCTATAGATGTTTCCTGCGGATCAAGGTCAGCCATGATGGTTGCCCGGATATGACTGCGCCGTAACCCGGTTTTGCTGACAAGCCCTCACCGCTGAATCTGCTGCAGGTTTTGCCTGTTGGTAACCGCCAATGGAGCGGACAGCTCATCGACCGTAACCGGGCCTCCAAATAGTTCACCCTGGAATCGCTGGCAGCCTTGCTGCATCAGAAAAGCCAACTGCGCGTCGTTGCTGACCCCTTGGGCCACCACCTCCCAGCCAAATCCCTTAGCCAGTAGGAGTAGACCTGACAGCACCCAGATACGATCCTGACTGGTCGGCACCTGTGCGACTAATTTCGAATCAATTTTCACACGATTGAATGGGAACTCACTTAAACGCCCTAGCGCTCCTGAGCCCGCACCAAAACCCTCCAACGACACAGAGACTCCCAGCGCCCTCAAATCAGTCATCGCTTGAAGAATAATCGGCCGCTCATCAGCGGTCACTGCCTCTGCGACTTCAATCTCTAGCTTTTCGGCCGCCAGATGAGTCTGCCCCAACACTTTATTAACCCGTTCTACAAAACCCATGGTGGCAAGCTGTAGTGCAGAGACACTTACTGTCACTACCAGGTCATGATCTGAATCAGCCTGCCAGCGCTGACAATCCTCGCAAGCACGCATCAACACCCACTCACCAAACTCATGAATCATGCCAGTGCGTTCGAGTACCGGCAAAAACTTCTCCTGGGGAACTTCCTGCTGCCCTGGTTTGGGTACCCATCTGGGCAATGCATCCATGGCGATAATACGGTGCTCTGGAAGATTCACCACCGGCTGATACAGAACCTCAAATTCATTAACGGCCAGGGCTTGTTCGAGTGCCGCTTCGAGTTCAGATGACTGAATCATTTCCGCATTCATAGTTTCGGTAAAAAATTCAACCGTATTACGACCCCGATTTTTTGCCCGATACATGGCTGTATCTGCATTACGCAACAGAAGCTGTGCATCACCACCTGCCGCTGGAAAATTGGCTATGCCAATACTCGGTGTCACCATGACATCAATCCCATCGATGGAAAACGGCTCCCGTAGTGCTGTCAGCACTTTCTCCGCGACGTTACTGGCATCTGTTCCATTGGCAAGGTCTTCAACCAACATGGTGAACTCATCGCCACCGATACGGGCGACAAGGTCGATGGTTCGTACACAGCTTTGCAGGCGTTTACCGACCTCACAAAGTAGCTGGTCGCCGGCAGCGTGACCAAGGGTGTCGTTAACATTTTTAAAATGATCCAGATCCATGAATAGTACGGCCAGCTGCTGGCCATTACGTCGGGCTCGCTCCAGGGAGTGTTCTAACAAACTAAAAAAATAGGCGCGGTTGGTGAGGCCAGTAACAATATCGAAGCGCGCAGCTTTAAGCAGCTCGCCCTCGGCCCGCTTGCGCTCAATGGCATAACGGTGAACCCGCTGTAATAACTCAGGACTAAACTCACCTTTGGTCAGATAATCCTGTGCACCATTCTCAATAGCGCGCATCGCCTGACGCTGGTCCGCTAGGCCCGTCAGCATAACAATGGGTACATTGGGTGCAGCCGCTACCACACTGGTTAAGCCATCAAGATCGACCGCGTCAGGCAAACCCAGATCCAGAAAAATCATCGATGGTGGGCTAAATCCAGAGTCAGTCGGGTCAAGCACCTTCAGAGCCGCTTTAATGGTCTCAGCATTGATGACAGGCGCTCTGACACCAGCCTTTTTCAGCAATATTCGGGTTAGCTCAGCGTCATCTGGATTATCCTCAACCAGAAGTATCGGACCTGACGGTTGAACCTCATTGTTCATAAAGCGCCACCGATACGCTTGCGCACCACACCCTCAATAGCAACCTCTAGTTGCCGGGGAATTACTGAAGGTGCGGTCAGACAAATTTCGGGCATAGCAGATCGATAGTCCAGATAAAGGAATTGTTCCAACCAATAACGGCAAGATTCATCCGCCCTTTAAAAAACGGGCTATCGACCTAACAGAAATAGAGATGCTATCTGGGAAGTTATGTTGCTCTGCCCACCAGTCTGGCGCTCGATCCAGGACGGCTCCAGCGCTGGTGACAGCGCTACCAAAATTGGAACCAGGCGGCTCAATATCCGACGCTATGCAGAGTGTCAGAATGT
>JAHRWJ010000037.1 GCA_019090185.1 Immundisolibacteraceae bacterium | reverse complement strand
GCGCTTTTTTATGCCAGTGAGGCGGTCGAGCAGGGGCGGCGCGACTCGCTACTGATAGGCTCGGTTTCTCTGCTCGGTGTCATCGGCCTGCTGGTGGGGTTATTTGGTAGCTTGCGGCCGCTGCTACTGAGTCTGCTTTCTATTGGCAGCGGATTGGTGGGTGGCCTGGCGGTGATACTGCTGCTGTTTGAGCAGGTCCATCTGATTGCGCTGGTGTTTGGTGCTGGCATCATCGGTATATCGGTGGATTACGCGATTCACTATTTTTCTGAAGGGCTGGTTTCTAAAGGGCTGGGGGCTGAGCCGGTGACGCCGGCGCAGAAACTCAACCGGGTGCTACCGGCCCTGACCCTGGGGATGATCAGCTCGGTCATCGGTTTTGCCACCCTGGCACAAGCGCCGTTTCCAGGTCTACAACAGATAGCGGTGTTCTCTGCGGTGGGGTTGATCTGCGCCTATCTGACCGTGGTGACCTGCTTCACCTGGCTGGACCAGAAAACCGCTTACCCGGACAGTAACCGCCTACTGGCGCTGGCCCAACAGTTTGATCGCCTGGTGCAGCAGTGGGTTGGTGGTCATGGGGGAATAGTGCTGCTGGTAATACTGGTTGGTGGCGGGATAACGCTGGCCCGGACCCTGGTCGCAGATGATGACCTGCGTCAGCAGCAAGCCGTCTCTGCACAACTTAAACATCAAGAGCAGGCGATTCGGTCACTGTCCGGTGTGGACAACGCAACGCAGTTTTTTCTGGTATCCGGCAGCTCCAATGAGGCAGTTTTGCGCGCCGAAGAGCAGTTGACCAGTCGACTAGATCAACTGATTGATCAGGGCCAGCTCATCGGTTACAACAGCATGGCAACTCTGGTGCCCTCTGCCCAGCGTCAGACCGAAAACCGGGCACTGCTGCGGCGACATCAGGCCAGTGCTGAGGTGCGTCACTATTATCGGTCATTGGGATTATCGGCTGCGGCCGGTGTCGGGGCAGACCAAATGCCACTAGGTCTTAGCCAGTTCAATGATGCTGGCGGTGAACAGCTGCTCGGGTTGCAGGTCACTCAAGAGCTCGGTCGGGTTGTGCATATGGTGACCCTGTCCGGGGTTGCCCAGCTCAGGGCGCTGGAGCTGGCTGCCCTTGGTCTAGATTCAGTCCAGCTGATTGATCAGACCAGCCGCTGGAGCCAGGTGTTGGCAACTTATCGTCAACGGGCAATTGCCTTGTTGACGGTGGCTATTGGGCTGATCTGGCTGTTTTTGAGTTTCCGGTATCGGCCGCTACGAGCAGCCATCATCGTTGCAGTGCCGACCGCGGCGGTGGTGTTAACGCCGTTGATCACAAGCGGGCTGTTGGGCGAATCGTTTACTTTTTTTAGCGCCATGGGTTTGATGCTGGTGTTGATGATGGGGATTGATTTCGCCCTTTTCTATGCCGAGGCCCTAGAGCAGCAGCGACCCGTTAGTTTGTTTGCTAACGGCCTGTCCGCAATCTCAACCATGCTCGCTTTCGGGCTGATGAGTTTGAGTGCAACTTATGCGGTACACGCTTTTGGTATCACGATCCTGGTCGGTATCTCGTTAGCGTTATTGCTATCACCGTTGGCAGCAAGGCGGGCCTGATGCAGATACGAAACAGATGTTACCGCCTATTCGCTGGGCCCGCGCGAGCCATCCTACGCTCAGTGATGCTGTCCGCGTTGTTGGTAGCGTTACCCGGCTGTGCCCTATTTTTTGGGTCGGATATTAGCGATCGCTTTCAGATTGGTGATCAACTCGATTTTGGCTTTCCTGGCTGGCAACCGCCTGAGTTCAATGGGGAGCTAGTGCAGCAAATTAGCGGTGGATCTACGGATAGGCAGTTTTCTCTACAGACCCAGGTGAGTGTTAATCAGCAGCGGGTTAAAATAGTTGGCGTTGATGCCCTGGGCCGGCGCGGTTTTGATGTCAGCTGGGGGGGGGCGGGGGTGTCAATAAGCTCCGCTCCGTGGTTACCCAGCCAGCTCGATCCTCGGCAGATACTGGCGCACCTGGTGATGGTTTACTGGCCTGATCCGGTGGTTCAGGCTGCGGTTGGCGGTATCGGCAATTTGGCAGCAGGGCAGGTTAGTACTGTTTTTTTAGATACAGGTAATCAACGTCGCATCATCGGTAATCAAACCACTGGGATTATTATTGAATATGCCAACGAACGGCAGCGCGCCTGGAACGGTACCACCCGAATATCCCACTCCGATTTTGGTTATGAGTTAGTGATTCGATCTGTAGAAATGCGCCGATGAAAAAAAATATTTTTTTAAACGAATTAGGCATTATCTGTCCGCTGGGTGCCGGCAAAAGAGCGGTCGCTGAGCAGCTGTTTCTGGGCCATCAGCATGGCTTTGATCGACGCGATGGATTACTACCAGAACAATCGGTAATGGTGGGCCAGGTGAGCGCCGTGCTGCCTGAAATCGATCCCCTGTATGAACCCCATGTCAGTCGTAATAACCAGCTGCTGCTAGCGGCATTGATGGAAATTGAGGCCCCGGTGAGAGCCGCTATCGATACCTATGGCGGCCATCGAGTTGGCGTGGTTTTAGGTAGTAGCACCTCAGGAATGTCTGATGGCGAAGCTG
>JAHRWJ010000306.1 GCA_019090185.1 Immundisolibacteraceae bacterium | reverse complement strand
GCTATGGCCTGGCCGTGATGAAAAAATAGGCGCAGACACAACCGATGAACGCAACAGCCGCACTAGAAACCAAGCTCCGGGCCTATTACATCACCGCGGTGTCCGGTGTGCTGTTTGCACTGATCGGTTTTTCCTACAACGCCTGGCGGCTTGAGGTCTCTGAGGACAATAGCAACGTGCGTACGGCTGCGTTTGCGGTGCTCAACGAACTGGCGGAGCTGGAGCAGCTGATCTATCACGCCCATTACGACCGCATTGATACCAGTGCCCGAACCGGCTGGGTAAAGGTTGGCCTGATCGTTGATCTAAGCGACTTGATCAGTACACCGGTACACCAGCAGGCGCTGTTACTCAGGCAGAGTTGGCAGCAGCGCTGGCAAACTTTTACCAATGATCAGGTTGCCACCAATCAACTGGTTGATGCCATTGACTCGGTACGCCGAGAAATTAAACAAAAACTCAGCGAGTTGAGTTGACCCGCGAATAGACGAACAGCAACTCATCGGCAGGAATTTGATTTCAAACGAACAGCAGATCATTAACGCCTGGCAGGCCAATGCAGACCCGTGGGCCGCTGCTGTGCGCAATCGTAAGATACCAAGTCGCGTCGCGGTGACCGACCAGGCGATTATCGATGCTTGCCTGCAATCAGCTCCCCAAACCGGGCTGGATATTGGCTGCGGCGAGGGCTGGCTGGTACGCGCGCTGGCAGAGCAATCGGTGACCATGACCGGGGTTGATGCGGTGAGCGAACTCATTAGCGCCGCCCGCCGACTCAGCAGTGATGAGTTCACGGTGATGAATTATGGACAGATTGCCGGCGGTGCCATCCAACATAAATTTGACCTGGTGGTCTGCAATTTCTGCCTGTTTGGCCAACAACCAGTTGCAGACCTGGTCGCTGCTATTCCAAACCTGCTCACCGATCGCGGCACATTCGTGCTGCAAACCCTGCACCCAGAAACTGCCGGGGGTGACCTTGTCTATAAAGATGGCTGGCGCGATGGCAGCTGGGCAGGCCTGGGAACAGGTTTTACTAATCCGCCACCCTGGTATTTCCGTACCCTGGCAAGCTGGCAAAAATTGATTACTAACAGTGGCCTCAGGCTGACCCAAACCCTGGCACCATGCGTGCCCGGCAGCAGCCTTCCCGTGTCGATTATTTTTTCAGCCACAGCGCAAAAAAATTAACCGACGGCCTGTTTTAGTAAAGTTAACCGGCGGGGTAATCCAGCCCCCAAAACTGCCTTACCAGCGGCCAGCAATATGGTATGTTTCTCTAACAACAAAAAATAATCACTCTGAAGCCAACATTCCAGTTGCTAATTTTTCGCGCTGATTTACGCCAGATGAATACCAGTAAATGAGCTTAGATCTGCCCTGTTTTAAAGATATTCAACACAAACTATTTGAGAAGAGGAGTTTACAGACAGATGCCCGGCACAGAAGTTTCAGACCCTAATTATGAATTCCAGGACATCGTAAGGAGCCGCAAAAAGGAGCTCGATGGTGTCGCTAAAGCGGGCGTGATCCTGCGACCGCTGACCTGGCTACTACAGGGTGTTTTCGGGCTATCGCGCCTACTTGGGTTTGAACGTCTTGCCTATAAACCATTAATCAAAGCCTTCGCCAACATGTTTGACGGCGCTATCGACAAGGCCTTTAAGGACTACACCCCCAAGCCCAGCGATCTGTTTATCTGCTCTTATTTTAAAAGTGGTACCAACTGGGCGATGCACACCGCCTACCAGATTGCTGAACATGGCGAGGGCGAGTTTGAAGATGCGCTGGATGTGATGTGCTGGGCCGATTGTCCTTCGCCGGCTACCACTGCCCAGCTTGATGATGCGCGTCAGCAGGAACGTTCACGTAGCGGGTTACGGGTGATTAAAACCCACGCTCGGGCTGAGTTTGTGCCTTATAACGACCAGGCAAAATACATCTGCGTGGTACGTGACCCCAAAGAAGTGACTGTGTCGAGTCACTTCTTTTTTGGCAAAATGCTATTCGGCGATTTAATCCCGTCGGTGCAGGCCTGGGTCGATTCATGCACCTCTGCCGGCGCTATTTTTCATCCCTGGTACGAGTTCACCGCCGGTTACTGGAACTGGCGTGATCGACCCAATGTGCTGTTCATTACCTACAACCAGATGCAAGCCGACCCGGAGGCCACCGTCCGCCAGTTTGCCGATCATATCGGCGTTGAGCTAACCGACGCAGCGGTTCAAAAAGTGCTGCAGCTAAGCTCTTATGAGCATATGAAATCAATCGACCATAAGTTCTACCCAGGTGAAGTATCGCCCTTTGCCCGCAAAGGCGGTTCGATGATTCGCAGTGGTAAGCAGGGTAATTCTGGCGAGTTACTTAACACCGCCCAGCAGCAGCAGATCGATAACTGGAACCGGGACGGGCTGAAACAGCTCGACAGTGACTTCCCTTACGATGAGCAGTTTGCAGCTCAACACCAATAACCTGACGTAGTCACACCACAACATCTGCACCGCAAAGTGCTACCTGGGAGAGGAAGCCATGGACAGAGAAGCTTTTTACGCTAACGCAGACCCTAAAAGCCTGGGCCCACTGCAGGGCATCCGTGTATTAGAGGCGACCAACTACGCTTCTGGGCCGGTCTGCGGCATGATTCTGAGTGACTTTGGTGCCGATTCCATTAAGTGCGAAATGCCCGGCAAGGGCGATCCCAATCGGGGGGTGCCACCTTTCTATTCCGACGCTGGCGATACCGAATCGTCGGTGGTGTTTGCCGGCATCAATCGGGGTAAGCGCGGCGTGACGCTGGATTTTCGTCAACCTGAAGGCCAGGCGCTGTTTCGCAAGCTGGCGGCTCAGGCCGACATCATTGTCGAAAATTTCACCCCCGGTACGATGAAGAAGTGGGGCATTGGTTATGAGGAAATTTGCGCCGTAAAGCCGGATATTATCTACATCTCAATCAGTGGCTTTGGTCAGTTTGGTCCGCTACACCATAAAAAAGGTTTTGATCCGGTGGGCCAGGCGATGGGTG
>JAHRWJ010000036.1 GCA_019090185.1 Immundisolibacteraceae bacterium | reverse complement strand
GGGTAACGATAACAATGGTGTAGCGCTGCTTCAATTCATGCACCAACTCTTCAATTTTTAACGTCGATATCGGGTCCAGCGCCGATGCCGGCTCATCAAGCAGCAGCACGTCCGGCTCTACCGCCACCGCACGGGCAATCACCAGCCGCTGCTGCTGGCCACCGGAAAGCCCAAACGCGTTTTCATCAAGCCGATCTTTTACCTCGTCCCAGAGCGCCGCCTGTTTTAACGAGCGCTCCACCACTTCATCGAGCAGACGGCGCTTGTTAATGCCTTGCAGGCGCAAGCCGTAAGCCACGTTCTCGAAAATGCTTTTGGGAAACGGATTGGGCTTTTGAAACACCATACCCACCTGCCGCCGCAGCTCGGTAATGTTTTGTTCCCGGCGATGAATATCCTGACCGTCGATTTCAATTTTGCCATCCGTGTTAACCGAATCAATTAGGTCATTCATGCGGTTAAAGCAGCGCAGCAAGGTCGATTTCCCACAACCACTAGGGCCAATAAATGCGGTTACCCGGTTCTTGGGGATTTGCAGATTGATATCAAACAGCGCCTGTTTCTGGCCATAACGTAGATTAAAATCCTGCACCGAAATGCAGGTAGATTCATCACTCACGGGATTCACCTCGGCAGGCCGATCCAGCTTCGACATATCGACCGCATGGTTGATCTGAGCTTTACTATTCATCGACTCAACCCTAAAAAATGGTAATTGCAGCAACCATAGGAATTAGCAAACTTATTGTTCAAGAGCACGGTATTTCTCCCGCAGGCTGTTACGAATTCTAATCGCTGTCATGTTCATCGCCACGATCACCACCACCAGTAACAGTGCGGTAGCAAACACCAGTGGTCGCGCGGCTTCCACGTTGGGGCTCTGAAAACCCACGTCGTAAATATGAAAACCCATGTGCATAAATTTTCGATCCAGATGGATAAAGGGCGCATTCATATCAATGGGTAATGTCGGCACCAGCTTGACCACCCCCACCAACATTAATGGCGCCACCTCTCCCGCAGCACGAGCCACCGCTAGAATCATGCCGGTCATCATCGCCGGACTGGCCATCGGCAGCACCACCCGCCAGAGGGTTTCAACTTTAGTTGCCCCCAGTGCCAGGCTACCCTCACGCACTGCCCTGGGCACCCGGTTAAGCCCCTCTTCGGTCGAAACAATCACCACCGGTAAGGTCAACAGCGCCATCGTCAGCGATGACCAAAGCAGGCCGGGGGTACCAAATGTAGGCGCAGGCAACGACTCAGGAAAAAACAGCTGGTCGATATTGCCACCCAGAAAATAGACAAAAAACCCCAGTCCAAATACCCCATAAACGATCGATGGCACCCCTGCCAGGTTGTTCACCGCAATCCGTACCAGACGAATCACCGCCCCCTGGCGTGCATATTCATTTAAATAAACCGCCGCCAGCACCCCAAACGGGGTTACCAATACCGACATAATTAGCACCATAATGACCGTGCCGAAAATCGCCGGGAAAATACCACCTTCGGTGTTCGCCTCGCGCGGTGCAGTAAAAACAAACTCCCATAACTTAGCGATATAAAATTGGCATTTATCCACCAGGTCGAAGCTGTTTGGGTAAAAGGCCCGCACCACCTGACCCACCGCAATACGCTTTTGCGTACCATTGGCATCCTCAACAACCAGATAATCTCGGCCAATTTCTGCATAACTCTCAGCCAGTTCACGTTGTAACTGCCGATATTCCAGATCAAGCTGGTTTCGCTGTTCGGCAAATTCAATTTGAGCCGCTGGCGTTAGCGCCGCTTTCAACTCCAGACCTCGCTGTTTGAGCCGCAGCTGCTCAAGGTCATAATTCACCCGGCCAATTTCACCACGCTCGATATGTTCAATCCCCTCACGTAACGCCAGCGCACGTTCTATGCTCTTCGCTAGCGCTTTATAAGCGGCTTCACCCTTAACCGGCGGCTGCTCACCCAACGTGACCGATTGTAAAAAACCGTAGAAGTTGCCCCACTCAAGTCGTTCGATTACCAGTAATTTTTCGGGGTAGGTTTGCTGGCCAATATTGCCAGCAATAATCCAGCGAAAATCGAGACCATAAAGCTCCCGGTTACCGGTTTTAAGCAGCAACCGTTGCCCTGTTGGGCTGTTCGGGTCGGCCATCCAACTACCCGATTGAGCAATTCGGTCACTCGCAACTACCTCTTGATCGCGCACTTCACCCACCAGGGTAATCGTCTGCTTGGGATCAACCTGATAAGTAAGCTCAGCCACCGGCTTCGGCCAAAAATGAGCCAGGCCATTACCGCCAATGATCGCCAACAGTCCACCCACAATAATCAGGCTCACACTGACCGCCGCTGCGCAGAGCCAAATTGCCGATTCGCCGCTGGAGTACCAGGATTTAATTGAATTCATTCGAGTCATTGTCTTGAGTGCTTATTATCTACAGGGAACCGTAACGTTCGCGCAGCCGTTGGCGCACCAGTTCAGCGATCGTGTTAAACACAAAGGTCAACGAGAACAGCACCAGCGCGGCCAAAAATAGCACCCGGTAATGGGTGCTACCGACCTCAGATTCCGGCATCTCCACCGCGATGTTTGCGGCCAGCGTGCGCATACCGGAAAAAATATTAAAATCCATAATCGGCGTATTACCGGTGGCCATTAACACAATCATGGTTTCACCCACCGCCCGGCCCAGGCCGATCATCACCGCCGCAAAAATGCCCGGACTGGCGGTTAAAATAACCACCCTTGCCAGGGTCTGCCAGGGGGTTGCACCCAGCGCTAATGAACCCTGAGTTAGATGTTTGGGCACACTAAAAATAGCGTCCTCGGTCATTGAAAAGATGGTGGGGATAACCGCAATACCCATAGCGATACCAACCACAATCGAGTTGCGCTGATCAAAACTCAGCCCCAGTTCGCTACTGACCCAGGCGCGCATGTCGCCACCAAACAACCAAATCTCCATTGAGCTGCTAACGCTAAAGCAGACCCAGCCCAACACCAGCAACACCGGTATTAAATAGAGCCCCTCATAGCCTTCCGGCAGACGACCCTTAATACGCGGCGGTATCTTGTAATAACCAAACGACACCAGCAGCACCCCGAGAGGCAACACCACCAACAGCGTGAAAAATGCGGGCAGGTTAGCCTCCAGAATCGGCGCCAACCAGAGGCCAGCTAAAAAGCCAATAATCACCGTCGGCAAGGCACCCAGGTTTTCAATCGCTGGCTTCACCACTACCCGCATCCGAGAGTGCATAAAATAGCCGGTGTAAATGGCGCCCAGAATCGAAATTGGCACCGCAAATAGCATGGCGTAAAACGCCGCTTTAATGGTGCCGAAAACTAGCGGTGTCAGACTGAACTTAGGCTCAAAGTCATTGGTGGCCGCCGATGACTGCCAGATGTAATCCGGCTCTGGGTAACTTTCGTACCAAACCTGCTGCCATAGTGCCGACCAGGAAATTTCTGGGTATTCGTTATCGATCTTAAAAAACTGCTGCTCAACAGGCTGACCATTTACAGCGCCACTTTCAAACAGCAAATAATTCGAGCGCGGTGCAAAAGCCACATGGGCAGCGCCCAGGGACAAACTCCCTGCCAGAGGTTTTTCAAGCAACTGACGCTGGGCGGTTGTGCTGTATAGGCCAAATCGACCATCCGCCGCAACTACCGCAAATCCCTTGCGCCGCTGCTCTACGATCAACTGCTCAATAGCAGCACTGCCCTGCATGGTTTTAAAACGTCTAATCGCCTGCAGTTCTAATTTTTTTTCAGCATTTCTCAGCGCAAACCACTGCTGCACGTTGCCACCGCTATCACCGACCAGCAGTGAATAAGTGCCGGAGACAAACTCGATAGCCGTCATCTGCAGCGAAAAATCAACCACCGGCTGAGCCTGAACAAACTGGACTCCGGAATCGTTTAATTCGTACAGGCTAACCTGACCGTCGCACCCGGCAACGACCATGAGTCGCTGCATGCGATCCATCAGCAACCGGCAAACTACACCACCATAGCGGCCGAGAGAATCAATCTCGGTTTCAACCTCAGCCTCGTCTTCGTCTAGGCCTAGAAAAGATTCTTCGACAACATAACGAACCCGCACCATGTCGCCATTAGCCCCAATAGCTACCAGCGCCGTCTCTTCATCCTCGGCCTGAATCGCCACACCAACCAGCGCCTGGTCGGCGATTAATTGGACAACCTGTTCACCAAACGGATAGTCGAGCTTCGGCGTCATCTGCCGAACTCCATCCGCAAAGCGAACTTGATAGCCATACTCAATGACCAACACACCACCGGTATTCAAACCCAGCGCCAGTATGCTGGCATCCGGATCAACCCCACCGACACTGCTGATAAAACTTCCTACCGGCAATGGTAGTTGTTGTTGTTGCACCAGTGCGCCATCCGCAGTGGCAAAAAACAGTACCGCACCAGACTGGGTAATTCTGAGACCATATTCGCCCTGCTCTTCCACCGCCAGATGCACAGTCTCTCCAGCGTCTGCTACTGGCTGGGCGTAACTGGCAACCGGATGGCTCCTGGCGGCACGAAACATCGGCACCACCTCATACAACAAATAGAAGAAAATTAGCGCCACGGCCATAATCACACCAACACCACCGATGGAAACCAGCCAGGTGGCCCAACGGTCTTTTCGTAGTCGAGATTTAATCGAGGTCGTCATCAGTCAAGTGGCACTTTTAAATTTCAAAATGGGAGAAGGCAATCTAAACAAGCAGCTCAAACGGTTGCGAATTTTAACAGCTGATCTCTAAGTAATAGCAAATAGCCCTTCAAACTCGCAGCACTAGAAAGACAAAAACCCCGTCCCAAAAAAAGAGTGACGGGGGGAGCTGAGTAAAACAGTACGTTGCCTGGCTCGCCACACCATCGTGACGAACCAGGGCAAATACACTACCAGTCAATCTGCCCGCGAAACTGCAACACGTCTGGCTCATCACTGACACCGGCACCGTAACTGGCCTCGGCCATCACATAGTTGAGCATAAAACGCACGTTGTCGGTGGCGTACCAATTTAACCCCAGGGTAGTGGTTTCAAGTTCCCCGGCGTGGGCCCCTGTTACACCAGTTCCGGCGGCAAGGTCATCCCAATC
>JAHRWJ010000305.1 GCA_019090185.1 Immundisolibacteraceae bacterium | reverse complement strand
CGAAATAACATTTTTCTGGAGTGAACATCGAAAACAGCCGTATCTACAAATGTCGTCGCCTGATTATTACTACCTTGTATGAAGTAAGCGCCCACGATGGTCCAATACAATATTGAGCTTTTAGTTTCTGCTGTCACGGTTACCTGGTCATAAGAGACTAACGCAACAACATCCAGACTATAGAGTCGCGCAATTTGACTGACTCCTTTAAACCCCTTGGACGACCGCATGTAGGTCTCAGGAATTACAGTTATCTCCTTCACATAATCTAAACCAACAAACTTCTGCTTTACCTGTTCAAGCAATTCTGCTTTCTTAGCTTCGGGCAGCGTCGACGAGCTGCCCCTCTCAGAGGGAACAAAGGCCAGACCTACCGTCAATGGTAGCCTGAGGTGCGGCACTGTTTGTTCATGTTTCGGAGGGACCTCACCGTCTGGGTACAGATAATCGACAAGACTACTAGATACGCCTCTACGACCATCAAGACCCATCACACAAGCACTTAACAAAAAAGCAACGACAGAAGAAAAGGCCGCAACCTTAAAAAATGGCTTCATTATTTTTCCTCAATTCCAGTTTTTATTACCACCCGTGCTCAATGAAAAATAATTCCATCAAACCAGACTACAAGTCTATTATTTTTGATCATCCAAACGAACTTATTAAAAATCACAATTCAAAATCTGAACTTGGGCTTTCCTACTTTCCTTAAGGAGCCTCTGAAAAACTCTGGTTGAAGCAGGTGGTTTCTCAAAACGTTCAGATTTGAGGCGCAAAATGCAGGTAATAGCGGGGCTATTGGCTAGTTGTGCAACAAAAAAGCTGGATGTTCTGAGGAAGCAGATGCGAATTCAGAGTTTTTCAGAGGTTCCTTAAGTAACTACTTCAGCGGGAATTATTGCAACGGTACCTGACTCGCCGCCTGACTGAGCATAGGTAAGCCCACAAAAAACTTGATGACCACCGCATTCACCAGGTCGATAAAAAACGCACCGACCAGGGGGATAATCAGAAAGGCTTTAAGTGACGGACCATACTTAGACGTCAGGGCGTTCATATTGGCGATGCCAACGGGAGTCGCACCCAGACCAAGGCCAGCAAATCCCGAGGCAATCACCGCCGCATCATAATCTCTACCCATAAACCGGAACACAATCCAGGTAGCAAACACCGTCATTACTATGATTTGCGCACCGAGTACGATAAGTATGGGACCTATTGCCTGCGCCAGAGTCCAGAGCTGAATACTCATCAGACTCATACACAAAAATAGCTGCAGGCTTAACTCGCCCCCGCGCTCCAAAGCGGTATCACTAAGTTCTATCTTTAACAGATCTGCGCCATTGGTAATAATAATACCCACGACCATTGAGGTCAGAAATCCCGGCAACGTAACACCCCTGGAAAACAGCAGGTCGTTAACCAAATCACCCGCCTGCACACATATCGCCAATAGCATGATGGTTCCCAGCACGCTGCTAATAGGCGGCACCAATACCGCCTTTGGGTCACCCCCGCCAATTTTTTCCAGCGAAGCTGCAACGTTTGACGCCGGCAGCGGTTTAAGCTTCTGCCGTTTAATCAGAAATTCACCCACCGGGCCGCCAAGAACACCCCCGGCAATCAAACCAAATGTAGCAAAGGCAATACCAATTTCTTTGGCCATCTTCAAACCAGCTTGTTCCGCAGGACCACCCCAAGCGATGGCGGTACCGTAACCACCCGCAAATGATACGCTGCCACCAAATAGCCCATACGCTGGGTGAGCTCCCATGCTTTTTACGAGCAGCACACCGGTTACATTCTGTATGACCAGAAAAGAAGTCGCGATTAAAAGCAGCATGGCCAGAGCTTTACCACCCTCTTTCAATAATCTCAGTTTTGAAGTCAGGCCTATGGTGCTAAAAAACACCAGAAGTAAGGTATCTCGTATTGCCATATCAAAACTGATCTTCCAGCCTGCAGAAGCATAGACCAAAGCAATTAGGCTGCTGAAGATTAAACCGCCAGTAACCGCGACGGGGATACTGTAACGGTCCAGAAAATCCACTTTCCGATTGATCGATGCGCCGAGAAACCAGACTAAGATGCTAATGACCAGTACATCACTGCCTTGAATTAATATTTCCATAGACTCTGCTGCTTACCTGATGGGTATTATGGAAGGGCTTATGATGTTAAAGCGTTTCACTTGTGAATTGAGACCAAGGTGGTTCTTCAAAACATTCAGATTTAAGACGCAAAATGCAGGTAATAGTGAGGCTATTGCCTAGTTTTGCACCAACAATAGACGCCATGAGGCGACGAAGAAGCTGAATATTCTCAGGGAGCAGGTGCGAATTCAGGTTTTTTCAGAAGCTCCTTAACCTATGACACCAATGCTTACCCCTTAGGAAACCAGAAAGTAGTCCCTAAAAAAAATGGTGCAAGAATCAAGAGCACCGATATTGAAAAGATTTTTGGGGTTAGTAAAAATTTCTTCTCCAGTGCTCTCCTTAATGCCTTGGCATTTCCTTCGTGTTGCAAAACTTCCTCATTACTTAGAAAAACTTTCTTTGTAGGTAATGCCCAGAGAAAGCAAATAGCCGATGTGCAGATATAGCTGAGAAAGACTGGCAGCACCCTATCACCAGTCACGTAAACACCGCCGTGATACCTCCCTGGCACCCACAAAAGGCCGGACACATAACCGTCAATTGAATACACCAGCAACATCATTCCAAATGCTATCGGAACATACCTTTTCAAAGTACTTTCCTACTTAACGGGAAAAGTGTTGCTGCCTTCTTGCCCCCAATACCTACAGCGCTAAAATATGGCGAAGTGGTTTTTTAGGCTAATCCCAAGAATGACATCAGATTCATACAGCTTGACTATTTACGCAGGCGGACGATGACCCCAGATGCTCACCGAGTTATGGCGCTGCACAGTCCAGGTCTCTGGATCAACAGTCCGCGCACCGGCGCCAAATTCCACATCGAATCCGGAGGGGGTTTTGGCGTAAAACGACAGCATGTAGTCATTGGTGTGGCGGCCCAGGGTCATGGAGATCGGAATCTGTTTATCCTGACAGAGGTCGTAGGTGGTACCAACTTCATCCAGGCTGCTGGCCTCGACCATAAAGTGCAATAACCGCTTTGGTGCGGGGGCCTGGGCAAAGGCCAATGTGTGCTCGCGGGGGTTGCAATGCAGGAAGGCGACGAAGGCACGAAAGCCGGGCATCATCTCAAAATCGAGATAGTCGCTGAGACCCATGCCAAGCACTTCACGGTAAAAATTATAGGTGGTGTCGTAATCATCCACCGCCAGCACAAAATGGCCCATGCCCTGTAGGCCTGCATTAAAGCCAGATATACCACGAGGTGAGTTAAAGGTAATCTCGGGACGGACCACAGGGCCGTAGTAAATTTCTGAGGCGATACCGTTGGGCTCGACAAACTGCACCAGGCCACTAACTTGCTTGGCAGCACATTGCTGTTCGCTACCACGGCTAACTTCGACACCGGCTGCGGTGAGCCGCTCGACCATGGTTTCCAGCACCTTGTCGTTGAGCACCTCCCAACCGATCAGGCAGATATCATCACGATCATCAGCGACGGTAATAATGCGGTGAT
>JAHRWJ010000005.1 GCA_019090185.1 Immundisolibacteraceae bacterium | reverse complement strand
TTAAGCAGCCCAGGTCAAGTTTTCACGTTCATAAGCCTGGCGCAGAAAACTGTCATCACACCAGGCCTGTAAATCTACTTTACCGGGTAGATAATCATGTTCAAGCATGAAACTCTGCTGGGTCGATAACAGGTGCATGGTCTCTGCACTCAAATTTGGCCAGAGTTTGTTTTGATAATTTTCTACGAAGGCACCATTGATATCGTCAAGCGATACACCAAGTTCGGTCGCCAGCGTCTGCGCCGAATCTTTCGGGTGCTCTGCAGACCAGCGCGCTGCGCGAATCAGTACCTGTAGATATCGCACCACAGCATCCGGGTTATCGCGAGCAATATTACCGCTGACGGTAATGATCCGAGGATTAGCATTAACCTTCAACTCAAGATTATCAGTGTCATAGAGTAGATCACTGATCAGCCGAATTTGACCACTTAACTCACGCTCCATCTGCCGGGTTTGACAACCCTTAACCCAAATTGCATCCACCTCACCACGGTTGAGCGCATCAAGTTCATGTTGAAACATTAGGCTACCGGGTGGTTTCTCTCCGGTGGTTGGGTCTGGGTTGATATGCGAGTGCATATCATCATTCACTTCGACCTCAACCAACGTCACATCATCCAGGGTCATGCCGTGAGCGCGCAGACCACAATCCCAAGCCTTGTGACCGTTAATTTTCATGAAGTCGATCATAATGTAGGGCCGCACACCCATAGCAACCCGCTTACCTTTGAGATCCTTCATGGTTTTAATACCAGAATCAGGGCGGGCGTAAAAGCAGATCGCATCAGATAAAAACGTAAGCCCAATCATCACCGTATCTGCCCCACCCTGCCTTGCCCAGAGCGGCGGAATAGAGCCGCCTTCACGAAAACAATTTTCAAGCGCATGGTTGAAGTGACTATCGGCTTTTTCACGGCCTAACTCTTTGATGTTACGAACAGAAAAATCACTGCCATCGAACTCTTCGGCAAACATGTCACGCTGAAAGGCGACGCCAGACGCAGTGGGTACTGGGCAGCGGGTATACCAAATAGTGTCGGCCATGGAAGACTCCTTAGAAAATGACGGATTTAATTCGCTGGGAATGCAGGGCAGGCAACAGCTGCACCGCAATGAATCTTGAGCATCGTGGTTTCAGTTTACTCCAGATTTATCTGTTAATTCCATATTCTCATAAGGAATATAGACACCCTGACCTACATTTACGACGTTATTCAACAGCTAAACCTTGGCCAAATCGAACTAAACAACTGTTAAGATAACTCAACAATATCGACCATTAGCGTTATCGAAAAACCGTTTACCGGAGGAACTCATCCATGGAATCGCTCATAGCCGCCTGCCTGTTTTTCCTCGGTATGCATTGGATCATTTCCGGTAGCCCGCTGCGTGACCAGGTCGTTAATCTACTCGGCGAAAAGCTTTTTAAAGCCCTGTTTTCGATCTCTATTTTTATTGCCATTGGCTGGATGGGAATTGCCTATGCCAACGCCCCAGAGCTGACTACCTGGGGTACCGCCGAACAGTTAAAACCGGTCAGCCTGGTCATCATGCTACTGGCGTTTTTAATGCTCACCACCGGGGCGATGGATCAAAACCCGACCACCCTGGGACTGGTAGCGCCTGACCAAGTTGAAGCCCGCGGTATGGTTCGCATTACCCGTAACGCTGGATTATTTGGATTCGGCCTTTGGGGGCTAGCACACTTTATCGTTAACGGTGACGTGGCATCCCACTGGCTTTACGGAACTTTCATGTTCCAGGGGCTAATAGCGCCGCTCAATATGGAACGCAAATACAAAACTCGATATGGCGATGGCTGGACTAAATTTACCGACCAGACCTCCTATATTCCGTTTGCTGCCATCATTACCGGGCGCAATAAACTGGTGATCAGCGAATTGAATATCTGGGGTGCGCTGATCGGACTGGGGCTATTCCTGCTGGTGCTCTGGTATCACCAGAGCTGGTTTGGTGTGTCAGCACTGAGCTATTAAACAGCGCCACGGCCACCGGGCAGAACAGGTCAGCAACAGGGTTTAATTACCCGCGAAGCCGGTCAACGTCATCCGCATCGCCACATCAAACGGCACATCCAGATGGGTGAGTTGCTCAGGTTTAACCAGCAGGGTGTAGCCGCCGATCTGATAACTGAGCGGCAGATAAACCGCCACCCGCTCCGAGCCAATACCAGCAATCAGCTGATTTGGGCTGGTCTGCGTTAAAAACCCGATCAACTGCAGGTCACCCTCCAGGGTAACCAATACGGTGCCACCCAAACCGGATTTTTTATCCTTGGGGGCCAGCATGTCCATCACCGCAGACAAACCACCATAAATCACCTTAATCAGTGGAATTCGCTCAACCAGCTCCTCGCCAGCGGCATAAAATTGGCGAAACCCCCAGGTTTGCACCAGCACCCCACTGACCAGAATCAACATAATGGCGCCGACAATGCCATAACCTGGCAGATAGTGGTCGGCAACGCCAGCCCAGACCCAGAGTTGAAAAAACAGCTGTTCGAGCCCGGACAACACCCAATAAAGCAGGTAGAAAGTCAGCACGATGGGGGCCAATGCCACCAGGCCGGCCAGAAAATAACGTTTGAACATGATTCAGTTGCCTATCGAAGCCCAGAGTAACCACCACTCTAGGTTGGCTTTGGACTGATGACAATGGGGCAGAGCCGGCGTCAGCAAAAATAGCCGCCTAAAAACAGAAAACCCGGTCAGCTGACATCCTCATCAGTTGACCGGGTTTTACAGATCGCAGTGCTAAATTTCGTAACCGGTCGCGTCGTCGATATAACCACTACGGTAGACAAAATCGCCAAACCGCTCACCCTCGATCCGGCTCGCGGCAAATTTTTCTAACATCGGTGCCAGTATTTCCAACATCTGCGCTTCGGTAACTGACTCTCGATAAAGCTGGTTCAAACGGTCACCGTTAGGGCTAGCACCTAGCCAGAACTGATAATGGCCCGGAGATTTCCCCACCAGGCCGATCTCAGCCAACGATGGCCGACCACAGCCGTTCGGGCAACCGGTAATACGAATAATGATCGGCTCATCCGGCAGGCCAACATCCGCTAACAGCTTTTCAACCGAGCTTACAAAACTCGGCAGATAACGTTCGCTTTCAGCCATCGCCAGGCCGCAGGTTGGCAGGCCAACACAGGCCATCGAGGCTTTGCGAACATTGCTCTGGCGCATACCGCTATCGAGACCATACTGCTTTAACAAGCCATCAATCTGCGCCCGCTGCACCGGTTTAACACCAGCAATACAGACATTCTGATTACCGGTTAACCGGAACTCACCATCGAGCACCTGGGCGATTTCTCGCAGGCCAGTCATCAGCG
>JAHRWJ010000035.1 GCA_019090185.1 Immundisolibacteraceae bacterium | reverse complement strand
TCGACGCTTCCCTGTACAATACAGCGACTCCGATTCAAGGCCGAATCGAGCTTGCCGCTGACCACCTTATCGGCGTCCCAACTCGCCCACCATAGACCCAGCAGAAATGCCAACATTGCAGCAGTTGTCAGCTTCAAATCCACCCTCGAAGCCACCCGAACAGATCCGTAAACAGCCAGCACCAATATCAGGCCGAACAGAATCCAGCTGCGGGGAAACGGCTCAGCCAACCGCTGCTGGGCGACAATGCCGGCCAACCACCCAAGCGCTAGTATCAAATCCAGATAGGTTTTTACCAGACCACCCTCCGCTTAACTCAGCCGCCATGCTAACCCGATTAAGCGCTGGGCTGGCTTAATGAAAAACCGACTCAAAAAGTGGCTGCCAAATCGGGAGATCATCCTGCGCCAACGGCCACTACGGGCAATTGCTCACCTGCTAGAAGATGAAAACCTCTGGCACCTTAATCGCCGCTCGGTACCGATAGGCGGTGCTATTGGAATTTTCCTGGGTTTCATGCCGATTCTTGGACAGATGCCGATAGCCGCCGTGCTTGCACTACTGTTTAGGGGCAACATCGGTGTTGCGCTGGCATTTACCTGGATTAGTAATCCGGTAACCGCACTACCTATTTTCAGTGGCTGTTATGGGCTTGGGCGATTATTAGTGAGCCATGAAGGGCCGGAGGAGACGTTTCAATTCACGCTGGAGTGGCTGCTGAATAACCTGTTGCCCCTTGGAGTCGGTTGCCTGGTGGCGGGACTGAGCGCGGCATTAATCACGTTTGTATTGTTAAACCAGCTTTGGAAAGAGGATATTCGGCGGCGCTGGCAGCGCCGGGGAGTTAAACGCAAACATCCTAAATCGAAGCCTGATTAACCCACGACCAAGGCTGTTAACACCAGCGGCTGGAGCCCCCTGATCACCAGGTCGCTCGTTAGCTGTTCACCTCTATCAACTTCCCCTGCTCAATTTTGTAAAGCCGCTGTAATCGGGCCGCCAGAGACCTTGCATGGGTGACGATTAACAAACTCACCCCAAGCTGCTGATTAGCGGTTTCCAAAACCTGCCAGGTGGCTTCGGCGGTTCTCTCATCCAGATTACCGGTAGGCTCATCCGCCAAAATTACTTTCGGCCGGGTCACCAGGGCTCGGGCAATCGCAGCCCGCTGGCGCTCACCGCCGGACAACTGGGCGGGCCGGTGTTGACCTCGGTCCTGCAACCCTACCAATGCCAGTACTTCTGCGGCAGCCCGCAACGCCGAACCTTTCGACTCACCCCGAATCAGCAGCGGCATGGCCACATTTTCCAGCGCTGAAAACTCGGCTAACAAATGATGAAACTGGTAGACAAAGCCGAATTGCCGATTGCGTAACTCGCTACGCTGCGCCTCACTCAGGCTGCCTAGCGACATTTCACCATGAAACACTTCGCCACTGCTGGGCTGCTCTAAACCGGCCAGCAAGTGCAACAGGGTGCTTTTACCGGAACCAGATTCACCAATAATGGCCAGGGTCTCGCCCTGGTAAAGCGTCAAATCGATATCTTCAAATATCGTCAACGCTGAGCCCACATCATTGAACTGTTTACCTAACTGCTGGCATCGCAACACCACCTCATTCATGACGCAGCGCCTCTGCTGGCTCAACATTGGCACCACGCCAGGCCGGATAAAGCGTGGCCAACAAACAGAGTGACAAGGATACAGTCACGATCGTGCCGACATCGCTCCAGCGCAGCTCGGAAGGCAATTCGGCAATGTAGTAAACATCCGCCGGAAAAACATCAATACCGAGCAGGGTCTCAATCCATGGCACCACCAGATCAAGATTACTCGCCAGCGCCACCCCGCCGAGGCTACCCAGCAAGGTGCCGGCGACCCCTATGGTGCAGCCCTGCAGCATAAACAGCGCCATAATGCCCCTGGGACGGGCTCCCATGGTACGCAAAATGGCAATGTCACCCTGCTTATCAGTGACCAGCATCACCAATGCAGAAACAATATTGAAGGCGGCGACTGCAACAATCAGGGTCAAAATTAGAAACATCATGGTTTTTTCGGTACGCACCGCCCGAAAAAAATTTCGGTGCTGCCGGGTCCAGTCGGTAACCGCCAGCGCTGGATCACTGCTTGCGATTAGCTGGGTTACCAGTGGTGCCCGCAGCGGCTCATCAACCCGCAACCGAATACCCTGTACCTGCTCGCCGGACCGGGCCAGCCTGGCCGCATCCTGTAAATGAATCAGCGCAATGGTGCTGTCATATTCGTGCATCCCGGCGGTGAAATTATCTAATACCGTAAAGCGCTTTAACCGCGGCATCGCGCCCATCGGCGTGATGCCAACTTTGGGCAACAGCAGCGTTACCTTGTCACCAACAGACACCCCCAGGGAAACCGCTAGCTCACGCCCCAGAACCATGCCAAAGCCCCCAGGCTGCAATACATCAAGGGGCAGGTTTTCCATATAAGCGGGGAATTCAGAGACACTACCTTCCAACCCCGGATCAATGCCTCGCACCATCACACCGGTGCTGCGATTATGGGCACTGAGCATGCCCTGTAGCTCTATAAAGGGCGCAGCTCCAGTGACCTCATCAACCTTTAGCAACGCCTGGCGCTGCTGTTGCCACCCTGACAGGCTGCCACTCCAACTGGAGACATTGACATGGGAAACCACGCCGAGGATGCGCTGGCGTAATTCTGTTTCGTAGCCATTCATCACCGATATCACGGTGATCAACGCCATCACCCCCAGCGCAACCCCGAGCATTGAGGAAAAGCCCATGAAAGCAATAAAGTGATTGCCACGTCCGGCGCGGCTATAGCGAAGACTAATTAATAATGGATAAGGTAAGGACAATGAGGAAACCGGTGAGCAATTAATTTATTGTTAATGTTTTGTCGAACTTAAAATAATCAACAGGAAAAAAAGCAAAACAGCCACTACCCCGCCTTTTCCAATAGGTCTAAGTAAGAATGATCGCTATTCTACGCAATATTCCTGGTCATCATCTGGGGGAGTTGGCCGGGCGATGAAACCAAGCACCGCTTCCAGACGCGCTGATGAGACCGGCAACAACGGTAGATCAAACCCAACCGATTGACTCGATAGTCGCACATCCAGGTTGTTTTTCCCGGCCAGCAGCTGACCCAGCACCTGGTCTCGAACCCGGTCCCGATCACCATCGACCACCACCCACTCCTCTACCTGGGCCAAGTAGCGGTCATCAATTAGGCCTGGTCCGAGATTGGTTTGTAGCAATAGATCGCCCTGATCACTCAACCAGGCTGCCTCAACACGGCCAACCTGAAGATGATTCTGGGTTACCAGATTGTCTCCAGCCAAACCGAATATATAGGGCGTTATTTCAAGTTCAATAAACACCCGCTGGGGGCCGTTCTGAAAATAGTAACTGCCGTCGTCGGCCAGAAAGTAATGCTGATTAATAAAGCCCAGCAACAGCGGGTGGGTAATCTCACTACCCTTCATCAACCAGCGGCCCCGTCGGTCCAGGCTCAACCAGTTATAGACAGCCGGCACATCCGGCCATTTAGACATGCCTCGCAATACCCGTTCAGCCATCTCGGTATCGACTAAGGCATCTGCTGGTAGGGTCTCTGCAGGTCCCGCTGTTGGTTTAGAG
>JAHRWJ010000004.1 GCA_019090185.1 Immundisolibacteraceae bacterium | reverse complement strand
TTTGAAGCGACTACCGGCTCCCGGAATGGCGTGGCCTGATAACACCCCTGGGTACGAGTCTCCCTGCTGGAGTTCGGTTAAACCTAGTTGTTGAAATATGGCACCCATGGTTTGAACTCAACTCAACGCCGAGTCAGAGGCTACCACCGCCGCAGACCGGTCAGAGACCGTCTCAGCCAGATTGCAGTAGTAGCGCCCGAAACGGTTATTCAAAAAAGTTTGCAATTCAATCTGCTCCTGCAAAACCAACCCCTGCTGCGGGATCTGTCGCTGATAATAAAGATCGAGCACCGCGCATAAGCTTGCGGCTGTGGTGATTTGAATAGCGCCCCAGTGCTGCCCATCAAGCTCCTGGTGGTAGACCTTACGGCTGTCGGTAAGCTGGCTAAACTGACCATCAATTTGGCCAGTTGCACTTACCATAATCAGCACCACGTCCTGCTTGGTGACCGCCACCGCATTCTCAAAAATTTTTTTCAGCAGCTGCCGGCGTTCACCCAATTTGAGATCATTAATCAGAAAGCTCATTAAATAGCGGTGGCCTTTATAGCGAATGGTTTTGTAGCTCAGCGAATCCAGCTGTCCACTCAATGAATCACACAGGCTGCCAAGCCCGCCTGAGGTATTAAAAGCTTCATACTCGACCCCATCCAGAGAAAAGGTCTCTAACCCTTCCAGGGGTTGCAACTGCACCTTCTGGCCCTGCTTAATCGCTATACACGGGTTGCAATATTCATTGATGAGCCCCTCGGTAGACCAGGTCAAGTTGTACATCATCTGATTGGTGGGAAATTCCGGTAGCGCACCAACCCTAAGTGTCAGACTATCAATCAATCGGCTCTGCACCCGCCCTGAAGATTGCTCTGAATAATCAAACTGCTCCACCAAACTGTTCGCCAGAATCGAGATAAAGCCCGGCGCGAGTCCACACTGGGGCACAAACACCTGCTGATTCACTGCCTCGGTTGAAAGAACCGCAATGGCATCGGCAGTGGCAACATCTTCAGTCAGATCGAAATAGCTGATTCCCGCTCGTAATGCAGCCTCGGCGAGCTTAACGTTCTCATGGTAGGCACAGGCTGAGACCATGGCTGATTGCTGGCGTAACAGCCGATCCAACTCTGGCTGATGGTGAATGTCAGCTTCAACCGTAACCACATGATCCAGTCCGCCCAGGGCAGCCAAGAACGCCTGGTTTTTATCAACCACAGTGACCTCGTAATCACCGCAGCCAGCCAGTAGCCGCGTAATCGAACTACCAATTTTGCCCGCCCCAATGACAACTACCCTATGCATAACCAGACCGCTTGACGCTAAGTTCTTCGACTATTTTCCTGGCATCTTCTGAACAATATCCGTAACGCTGTGTCACCAGTTCGATCGCCTCTGCGACCTCTCCGGCATTAATCCGATTGAAAATCAACTGATCCTGCGCTTGATCCCCCAGCGGCTGACTGGAGTCAGTTTTGAAACACTCCTCGGGTTCAATTTTCACCCAGTGGCAAAACCCCCGTAACGCTGCCGGCAATATGGGCCGAATCGAGTGCCACGGCACCCTGAGCAGATTGACATCCTCCAGCGTTACCGGCCAAGACTGGTTTCTAATCAAGCCGGTCTGGCTCGACCTCGAACCCGCCGAATGTTGCTGCTTTGCCTCAAGCTCCGGTAGACCACCACCTGACGCCACAACCAGCGGCTGACGGTTGTTCGATCTACCTTTTGGTAATCTTTCAAGTCTCTGTTGCTCTTTTTCTAAAGCCTTCTCGATACGTTTCAATTCATGCTCTGAAAGTCGTAGGCGGATATCGAGGAAATGTCGATAAACAGTTTCAGGCCCTTCACTGACCGACTTAATCACCACTTCTCGGCTGTGATGTAGGGCTTCTATATCCGACCAATTCAGACAGACCACCACCACATCTTTGGCCGATAGAAAATGATGTTTAAAACAGCGGAACTTGACCTTCAACCCATCAGCCGAGCATTTAATTAACCAGTTTGTGGGCCTTAAGGCATCGACGCCCTGCGATCCACAAACCCAGGTCAGATACAGTAATCCCAGCCAAAGACCAATAAAAACCCCTGCACCCCAAAACCCGGCCTCCCCCTGGACAATAGCGCTGACCAGGTCGTCAGCCCCAAAAATCAGCAGGCAGATACAGACCACTGCAAATACCAGCGACGACCATGGAGGTATCCGAAATAACCGCTCACCATCGACGTGGCTATCCGCTAGATCACTACAGATCAATTTCATCGCTACACATTCCTCTAAGGACTCTCTAACGTTAGCGATCCTCTTTTAGATTTCTTAAGTTGATCCGCTAACCGCAGAGAGTCGATACCCAAAACAGACGCAACAGAGCCGTCAATAAAATTCAAATTTCCCACCGATTGAATTGAGTACAATCTGGCCCGGCACCAGACAACAAGCTGCATAGGTACTTATCCGAACCTCTGAGAGTCAGGCCGAATGCAGACTGACCCACCCCATAGCCCTGCCATCACAAATTTAGACCACAGATCTACAACACAGAGTTCAACCATTGACCTGATGAACCTACTTGTAAAAAGAATTGATGGATTGACCCAGGCGCTAGCGCGCCCCAACGCATTGCTGGCGTTTACGTTTTGCGGCGCCCTGGTTGGCCTACTTTCCAGCGGCGTTATTTTAATATTCCGACTGCTCATCGATCTGGCCGCTGCCAGCCACTTTCTTCAGCAGGTCGGTCGGCCAGACTTGCGCAGCGCTATTCAGCTGGCGATCGGCACACTGCTGTTATGGGCGCTCTACAAACTGCTGAAAACCGACTCTCGACAGTCTGGCATCGCCCATGTAATCCAGCGTCTGGCCGACCCGATAGCCCGATTGCCGCTGGTGAATATGATCGGCCAGTTTTTCGGTGCGGCGCTGGCCATTGCCGCCGGCTTTTCGGTTGGCCGTGAGGGCCCAGGGGTACATCTGGGCGCGGCGGCCGGTAGCCAGCTCGGCATCTACTTAAGATTACCCAATAGCAGTTTGCGCACCCTGATTGGCTGTGGCTGCGCGGCGGCCATAGCCGCTTCTTTTAATACCCCACTGGCCGCCGTCATCTTCACCCTGGAAGTGTTAGCGATCGAATATGCCTTAACCAATCTTGCGCCGGTGATTGTTGCCTCTGTAACCGGCACCGTATTAACCCGGCTTATCTACGGTAGTCACCCAGCCTTCGCCATACCCATAATCGACATTAACCAACTCTCAGAACTACTTTATCTGGTGATCCTCGGCGTTTTCATTGGCCTGCTAGCGGCCCTGTTTATCCATCTACTCGAAAAAATATCACTCGGCTCCCAACACGCACCTAGCTGGCAACGTTTTGGCTGCGCTGGATTAGCGATGGCGCTGATTGGCTGGTGGTCACCAGATTCACTGGGCATCGGTTACAGCACCATCGATGCGGCTTTAGCCGGCCAATACCTGCTGGCCGGACTGGCGGCGTTGACCCTGGCAAAGTTAGTCGCGACCGCGGTCTGTCTGGGATTGGGCATACCCGGTGGGCTCATCGGCCCCTCGATGGTGATCGGCGCTGCCGGCGGCGGCCTGGTTTATGCCCTGCTGGTACAGGGATTTGGTGAGGCCGCAGTTTCCAATCAGGCGCTTTACGTGGTGGTTGGCATGGCAGCGATGATGGGCGCGACCCTGCAGGCCCCCTTAACCGCACTGGTGACCCTGCTGGAGATGGGCAGCAGTACCAACATCCTACTGCCGGGCATGATTGGTATTGTCACCGCTGGCCTGGTGAGTCGGGTTGGGTTCAAAAAAGAATCGGTATTTCACCAGCTGCTGCGCATCCGTGGGGTGCGGTTTGAAGTTACTGCCATGCACAAGAGCTTGCGTGAGGTCGCAGTGCTATCCG
>JAHRWJ010000304.1 GCA_019090185.1 Immundisolibacteraceae bacterium | reverse complement strand
TACTACTGATTTGTGTGCCAGTTCTCTGTGGAGGCGTTTTTGTAGTTGATGAACTAATTGAATTGGTGCTAGGCGATAAATGGATGCCCGCGGCATTGCCGTTAAAGGTTATTTTGGGCCTTAATATTTTGCGTTTGAGTGAGAGGTTCGTTTCAACCGCGATGATGGGGATTGGGAAAATTGATGCTCAGCTCTATTACCGAATATTTGCCATGGTGGTGATGCCAGCTGCTTTTTTTGTTGGTGTTCAGTTTGGTGTGAACGGATTGTTAGTTTCCTGGGTTATAGTTTTACCACTCATCTATATTGTTGTGCTGGCATTAATTATTAAGTATATGGCTATTAATTTTAGGGATTTTATAACTAGCATCTCGTCAGTTTTTATAAGCTCTTCAGTGATGTTGGCAGGACTTTATATTGTTAAGAGAGCTAGCCTGGATTTTGATGCCGGAACCATTATTGCCATTAATGTAGTAGTAGGGGTTTTTGTTTTTATTGTTACACTTTCCACATTTTTTAATCCCGACTTTAGATCGTTGATTAACATAAAGTCTATCTTAAAGCGGTAGTCAGGTTTGGCGTGATAGCGCTATTTGTTCATAGTAAGTTATTGGTAAGTAAAGTAGTCAATAGCCACTTTGTTGTTTAAGACGTTTATGGTGTGGATGCCTTTAACGGCTTCGCCGGCTATGGAAATATCCTGCTTGTTAATGGTCAATGATAAGGTCAGGTTGATAGTAGAAGGGGAGAGGTTGGAGACTTTTAGTATGTGAATTTGGTCGCCATATTTAAGTGCACCATCTTGTAGTGGCAGGTAGAGTTGGCCGTTAAGGGTAAATGGCGACCCGGCCGGGCGTCCAATTCGAACGTCAATAGCTACTGGGTTGTATCGATGGCGCTGCCATGGGCCAAACGGGGATTTTGCATACCAAAAGGTTAAATGGGTATTGGTTTCCAAGGGAGCGGTAGTGCCCACTATCCAGAAGTAGTCTTCACAACTGAACAGTGATGCGTCGTACACAGGCTCATGAATGCCAACAAGCTTGGGCTGACCAACCTTAAGGCGGCCGTTTATTAGGGTTAGTGGGTAAGCAGCAAGAGCGCCAGCAGCGGCATTTTCTGGCATTAGAAATGTATTGCCATCATGTTCAAACGTAAATGGGTAAGAGAGATGGGTGTCGGTTACTAGTAGCGGTTCTTTCAGCCGCTTTGGCTGCTGGCCAGTGGTTAACTCATAACCGACGATGTAGCCCTTGTTTGTGTCACGATCAAATTCCTCCGCTAGCAGCCACTCTCGGTTAAAGCCGGCTAACAAAAACGGGTCAGCAACGTAGTTGTTAGCAACCGGTGAATTGATGGTTTGCCAGTTAGCGGCGCGTAGTTGTTCTATGGTCGGTGCAGAGTCCAGAGTTGCCAGGCCAATAGACCAGTGTTTCCGGAATCTGCGTTGACGATAGGCGAGAAACAGTCGTTGGCGGGTAATTTGAAGTACTGCGGCGATTAGACCTCGACCAGGCTGGACGGTTGAATGCAGGTTTTGGGGTAGGCAGTATGCTGGTGCGGTTCGGTAGCCGTCGATTACAGTTGATTTGAGTAAATCGGCAATGGCGTTTGCCAGTTTTTGCTGGGATTGAGTCACTGAATCAGAGATTAGTGGAAAGCAGGCCATCAATAGTTGGCGGTCACCCTTAAGAATTCTAACCTCTGCTAGTGGAGGGTCGTTGGCGAGTAGGCTAAGTATGGTGCTCGAGGCTCTCAATAAAGGGATGTCGTTGATCAATATATGAAGCATGTCGTCGGGTGTTTGCAGGCCTCTTTGGCCAAGGTAGAGCTCTGCACAGGTAGGAACTGACCCTCTGTTCTGGCTGTGTTTAGGTGTTGTAAGGGAAGTTGACTGAGGCGAGGAAATTGCCTCTTTTGAATGTTGGGCTGAGCGGTAGTGGTCGACGGCCCCCAGTGGTTCTTCTCTCAGAGATATCCCTATGCAGTTTTGTTGGAGACGGTGGAAAATTTTTAGTGCTATCTGAGGCAAGTTTTTCGTTGTGGACGCATGTACTACGAGTGTCGCTTCTGGCGGCGGATAGCGTAGTTTTCCTGAAACAATGTCGGCAGTGTTTTGAATGTTGGCGTAACCGTTAAAGTACTGCTGGTAATGATTGGCGGCGGCGCTTCCGTATTGGTATCGGAGTGTAGGATCCAGCGAGAATTTCAGTAATAGTGTGGCAAGTTGCTGACTATCCTCCGGTGTAAAAAGCTCCCCTGTGATTCCATCGAGGACAGTTTCGGGTATGCCGCCGGTATCGGCACCAATAAGTGGCAGGCCCATCGCTGCCGCTTCGATCAGTGCAAGCCCCAACGCTTCCTGTCGAGAGGGCTGCACGTAGATATCGGCCGCCGCCATCCTGGCGAGTGCCTGATCAGTAATAATCCCAGGAGTAGTTATTGCGGATAGGGGCAGTTTTTGCTCAGTGAGTAGCTTTTTAAGGTCATCATCTGGTTCTATTCCCACTAGCAGTAAATGTAGTTTCTGGTTCTGGGTATAGGCTTTTGTGAATGCTTTTATTAGGATATCGGGCCCTTTTACCGGGTGGTTAAATAGTAGGCAGCCGACTACGACCTGTTCAGGAGCGACCCCCATTTGATTGCGAAGCTGGTTGCGTCCTTTTAGATAGCCTTCGGTCTGATCAGAATGTAGGAATACACCCAGATAGCGCTGTTTTATTATTGAAGGGCTTAGACCT
>JAHRWJ010000034.1 GCA_019090185.1 Immundisolibacteraceae bacterium | reverse complement strand
TTTAGCGACACCCAGGTCCATTCAATTTAGCCCTACTGTCTGGAGATCCGCTTGACCAGTGGATTAGCTGACAACCCATGAAAAACCACGCTTAACAACACGGTACAGGCGACCGTAGTGGTCAGTAGTTCGATATGGGGCAGATCATCAGCGCCGACAATCACCGCAAACACAATAGAAGCCAGACCCCGGGGGCCAAACCAGGCAATAAACAGTACCAACCGGGCAGACACCCCAGAGCCAATGAAGGCAAGCGCCACGGGCACCATACGTATCACCGTCAGACTCAATACCGCATAGATAACAATTAGCGGTGAAATTCCTTCAAGAGTCATTGGTAAAACCACTGCGCCGAAGGTTACCCAGGTGATTACCGATAGCAGTTCCGAAAACCCTTCTGCACTTTCAATATATTGGTGGGCATCCTGTTTATACACCTGGCTAAAGGTGATGCCACCTATAAAAGCGCTGATAAAGCCACTGCCCCCTAAGGCCTGCGCCAGCCCAAAACAGACAATGGCCAATGCCAACAAGGTAAGCCGGTCCCAGGTGGAGCTGTGAAACCCCGCCGCGGCGGTTTGTTCAATGAACTTAACCGCAACATAAGGAATAATAAGGCCCACTGCCAGCCCGATACCCACTTCATGCACCACCAAATGCACAATCAGTTCACCAACCGGTAGATGGCCTTGTTCGGCCCCTGCGAGAATCAGGAACAAAAACAAAATAGGCACACAGATACCATCGTTAAGCCCACTTTCAGCATTTAGACCTTCCCGAACCTGCTCTGGCACCGCCACATTACTAACCACTGCTTTGCCCAGGGCGGCATCCGTTGGCGCCAGCATGGTCGCCAAAAGTGCCGCAATCAGCACCGGCAGATCGAGTAACCAAACCCCGATAACCGTACCCAACAAAATACATAGCGGCAAACTGATAGCCAGCAGGCGGATAGGAATCGCCCGATACCGACTCAGCACCCCGGTGTTGGCCAGAGCAGCATCATTGAACAACACCAGCGCCAGCGTTATTTCGGCGAGTGCTTTAATCCATTCTCGGTCAAAGTTTGGGTGTAACAATCCAAGAACCGGCCCGGTGATCACCCCAAACAGCAGGAAAGCCAGCGGGCCATTAATCAGCCGGCTCTCGAACCGCTTCACCGTGAGGCTATAAACCAGTACACAGACTGCCAGCAAAGTCAGGTTTTGGTAATTCATCTTTGAATCAATTGGTTACGCATTAAAAACCCCGGTTTATAGTGTCCAAAAAAGACCCTATTTTTTGTCGCTTTAAGCAGCCATGTTAGTATCTTTCAATTTACTCACACAAGGGTCATTTGTGAAAAAACTTCTACTCGTTTTGGCAGTCTCTACATGGTCATTAAATGCCCACGCTGATAACAATCAATCGATTATGTTTGATGAGCCAGTACCAGAATTTATCAAACACAGCGACAGTACGGCTGCGGCCACCCATGCCGAAAAATGTAAGGCACTCAATAAAAAAATTAACGAATTGAAAGGCAAGCCTCAGCGGCGCTTTACCGCCTTAGAACGTTACAAACTGGAATGCCAGGGCAAATAATTCAGTTAATTTCGGCCCGACCTTAGCCAGGGTCTAGCCAGATGCGATCAGCCGCTTTTTAATCACTTTATTAAGGCAAACGCCCAACCAGGCAAGAGGATATACCGATGCTCGATTACTTTGCACTAGCGCTCGTCTTTATTGTTGCGATCACCCTTTTTTACGGCATTATCGTCATTCACGATATCCCCTACGAAATTGCCAAGCATCGGAATCACCCGCATCAAGATGCGCTCCACGTTGCCGGTTGGGTCAGTCTGTTCACGCTGCACGTACTCTGGCCATTTTTGTGGATATGGGCGACTTTGTATCGCGAAGATCGTGGTTGGGGGTTTGCAGCCCCATCAGAGACCTCATCTGAATCGTCTACGAGCATATCAGTCAGTGAATTCGAATTACTAAAACAGCAGGTTGAAGAGTTGAGAATTCGGCTCGCCGCGACGCAATCTTCAGCAGAGGAAGGTTAACCATGGATCTTCTACTGATCGTTACTTATGTTGGCCTCTGCACCATCCTTTTTAAGGTTTTTCGTATTCCACTGAACAAGTGGACCTTACCGACCGCTTTCCTGGGTGGCGTATTTCTAATCGGCACCCTGTTAATGCTGATGAATTACAACCACCCATATGCCAAATACGCCAAGGAGTTTTTTGCCAGCGTTCCCGTCGTGCCACAGGTCAAAGGGCGAGTGGTGGCGGTAGAGGTTAAGGCTAACCAGCGAGTACAACAGGGAGATGTACTGTTTCGCATCGATCCGGTGCCTTATGAATTGGCGGTGGTGCGCAAGCGCGCCCAACTTGCCGACCTTTCTAAATCGGCGTTAGCCGAGGAAGAGGCCTGGAAGTCAGCGCGCGCTAAAGTCAGCAGCGCAGTGGCTAGCCGTGATCGAGCTAAACAGACCTACCAACGTTATGCCGATGCTGAAGGTGCCTATAGTCAACAGGATATCGACAACAGGAAACAACTGTTTGTGGGCGCTGAGGCTGATGTTGAAGCCGCACAAGCACGCGAGCGTGAGCTACGGCTGGAAGTGGATGCCTCCTATGGCGGAGAAGATCCACGAGTTGCCGAAGTCCGCGCACAACTGAGATTAGCGCAATACGACCTGGATAAAACCATCGTCCGTGCCCCGTCCAACGGCATGGTTACCCAGCTCGCCATTCGCGAGGGCATGATGGCGGTGCCGCTGCCACTGGCACCGGTGATGGTATTTATCCCCGAGAAGGAGCGCTTGCTCGTCGGCAGTTTCTGGCAGAACTCGATGAAATTGATCAAACCGGGTCTAGAAGTTGAAGTAATTCTCGACGCAGTGCCGGGCCATGTATTTAAAGGCGAGGTAGTACAACTGCTGCCGGCCATGTCCGAGGGCGAAATTCAGGGTCGTGGCCAACTGGCCTCCGCCGCGATGATCGCCAAGAAAGGCCGGGCAATAGCCTCGGTCTCTCTGGAGGAAAACCTGGATGATTACAACCTGCCTCTGGGTGTGCAAGGTCACATGGTGGTCTATTCAGAGCAGTTCACTCACGTATCCATTATTCGCCGGGTACTACTGCGCATGATGGGATGGCTGAACTACGTTTACCCAATCAAATAGCGGCTATCGCGCTCAACGATCATAGCGGCACATAGCACCTGGCTGGGGCTAGCAGCCGCCGCTGAGCGATCAAAAGGTGGGCAGGCGAAAGTCTGCCCGCCCAGCCATTCTGTTGTGACCGATAAAAACAGCGGCCTTCGATTTGCGGGAGATTTTTTGGTGATTAATTTTCGATGGCAGTTGCTGGGCGCTTGCCTGTTTTTAACTGGTTGCGGTCCGAGTGCAGATACCGCCGCCAACCCAGATATTGCAGTTACTCCAGCAGATCGCGCCGCCGCGCCATTGGTTGATATCAGCGAGCCGCCAAAGTGGGTGTTTCCTCAGCGCCGGGTTGTCGACGGTGGCGAACTGGTGATTCACGCACCCCAAGTGCGCCAGTGGCCGGACTTTGCAACGGTGTCAATACAGGCAGCGATTGAATATTACCCAGCGGGTGATCCACTTCCAAAGTTTGGCACCGTCTCTTTCAGTAGCACTACCAAGATCAACCTAGAGCGGCGAATCGTCTCTCTCGATTCGATCGAAGTTAACCAGGTTCAGTTCTCCGAGCAGGTGCCCGAGCGCTACTACAAGGCGATCATGAACATCGTCACCCGTGAACAGCTAGAGGCACCGCTTGATCTATTTCTTGGTTCTCTTTCTGCTGATTTAGTTGAGCGGGCGACGGCCCAGGGATTTAGTAAACAGCCACCGCTGATTCATTTTGCTTCGACCCCCACCGTACTGCTTTTTATCAACGGACCAACTCTGTTCTCGCCTGTCGGCAGCCCGGGGCTGGCGGTCATTGCTAACGCCAATTGGCCGATTTTTCGCGACACCAGTGACAAGGCCCTTTATTTACTAAACGGCAAGGCCTGGCTGACCGCAGCAGAACTCGATGGCCCCTGGGAAATCGCCACGGCGCTGCCGCCAGCCCTGTTAAAACTTGCCGAAGCTGGACTAAGCGCAGATATCAGCGCTGCCATTCCACTGGTTGTGCCAACCGAACCCGCGCCTGCGGTGATTTTTGTCGATCAACCGACCGAGCTTATTCTGGCCGATGGCGAGCCGGAATTGGCGCAAATCGATGGTGCCGACGAGCTGGCCTATGTCACCAATACACAGAGTCCGTTGTTTGTGGATGATGGCACCTGGTATTTTCTCGCAGCGGGGCGTTGGTTCTCCACCACAGACCTTGTTACTGGCGAGTGGGTCTACGTTGAGCAGCTACCGCCCGGCTTTAAGAAAATCCCCCCGGACCACCCAGCCAGTGCTATTCGAGCCTCGGTGCCAGGCACCAGTGAAGCCAACCTTGCCGCGCTAGAAGCGCTGCTGCCGGTAAAACAAGAGATCTCTATAGACACCCAGGCGCCGCAAGTTTCCTATGACGGCGAACCAAAATTTATACCGATATCCGACACAACAGTGGCACGGGCAGTAAACACCCGTTATGACATTTTGGAATTCGAAGGTCGTTATTACCTCTGCTATTCAGGGGTTTGGTACCGGGCACCTTCACCGGTCGGACCCTGGGAATTGACTGCGGAGGTTCCTGCGGCAATCTATGAGATTCCGCCGAGCTCGCCCGCCTACCATCTCACCCATGTCAGGGTGTACGAGAGTCGGCCAGCGGCGGTGACCTACATCTACACGCCGGGCTATTACTCCAGCGTCTATGTATCCGGCGGCGTCACCGTCTACAGCACCGGCTGGTATTACCCACCGTATATCTATGGATATGCCTACTACCCCTACTATGCCTCCTACGGTCACGGTAGCTGGTATAACCCAACAACCGGCCGCTACGGCGCACGTTCTGTCGCCTATGGGCCCTATGGCGGATATTCCTACAACGAGGGTTACAACCCAAG
>JAHRWJ010000303.1 GCA_019090185.1 Immundisolibacteraceae bacterium | reverse complement strand
TCGTCCTGCTCGTCCTGCTCGTCCTGCTCGTCCTGCTCGTCCTGCTCGTCCTGCTCGTCCTGCTCGTCCTGCGAGAAAGTTGACTCAATCACCTCAGTTACATCAATAAAATCTTCTGACTGATCATCGGTCACTAAGTCAGCAAGCGAAGAGTCAGAAAAAGAATCTAAATCAAGATCTCCATCCAGAGACTCTAGCGCTGACTCTTCGCCCCCCGCTTCCTCAGCCGAGTCAGCAACCTCAGCGTCCACAACCACTAGCGGTTCATCAGAAGAGCTCTCTACCTGTTGAGCTTCTTGTTGCGCCGGCTGTTCCGGCAGTTGCTCGGCCGAATCGGTGGCCTGGGCTACCTCAGGCAGTTCTGACAACCCGTGATCCAATGCCAGAATCACGGTTTCACAGACACCACAACGTACCTTGCCATGACCAGGAAGGGTGGCCGGCGCTGCAAAGACGGTCGAACAGCCAGGACAGCTGATATAGGGCAGCTGGGGATTATTCATCACGCCTGACTCCCACGACTCGAATCCAGCCATCAACTTCGCTCACATCACTCATCTCAAACCAGGGTCGATAAATTTCAATAATCGTATCCGCCTGTGGACTCAACAGCCCGGATAATACCAAATCACCACCAGCAACCAGCATCTGAGCAAAGTTCGCCGCCAATTCTGTTAATGGTTGAAAGAGGATATTAGCCATCAACAAGTTGACCTCGCCAAACGCTGATACGGTGCCCACATCCACATCACTGGTGGCCAGCCTTGATGACACCTTATTAAGTTCGGCATTATTGCGCGTCGCCGTTAACGCCTGCGGGTCAATATCGACCCCGAGCACCTGATCTGCCCCAAGACAGAGTGCCGCAACGCCTAACACCCCTGAGCCACAACCATAATCAATAACTTTTTGACCTGTTGGCGGATGTTCGGCGAGCCAGTCCAGGCACAAACTGGTAGTGGCATGATTGCCGGTACCAAATGCCAGCCCAGGATCAAGCAATAACCGATAACCAGGGCGTTGCTGCTGATCCCAACTTGGCACCACCCAGAGCTGCTGCTCATCAGCACAGTTACCAAAACTTCTCGGCTGCCAGTACTTCAACCAGGTACGGCTCCATTCCTGCTCTTCCAGCAGCTGATGATCTACGTCACCAATCAATGTCAGTAGCTGCTGAATCGGCTGTAGGTTGTGGTCACGATTAAACAAGGCGATCAAACTGAGCTGCTCCCAGAGCGGCATTTCTCCGGGCAGGGGCTCAAAAATCGGATTATCGGTCGGCCCTTCCAGCGTAATCGCGCTGGCACCCGCCTTGGTCAACAACTCGCTGACTGCCTCCTGCTGCGCTGACGGCAAAGTCACACGCAATAGTTGCCAGCCCGAACCTTGTTTACTCTCTGTATTAACCTGGCTCACACCAACTTCCCAGGGCTTCGCCCATTTTTACAGCCGTGTTGCTGACCAGGGTTTCGCGCCATTGAATCGAACCCTTTGCACCCAGCATGATCACCGTACTGCCCATATTAAAACGGCCCATTTCCACACCGCGACCCAACTCAACCGAGCGCGGCCCCGAAACAGGGTAATTTACCTGCCAAAGCGCAGAGCGCTCACCATGGGGATTCACCACCCCGTGCCAGATAGTTTCTATTGAGGAGACAAAGATTGCGCCGACTAGAATAATGACTACCGGTCCGGCCGCGGTGTCAAACAGCGCGATCACCCGCTCATTACGGGCATAGAGACGTGGCACCGCGCGAGCAGTAGCCGCCTGCACGCTAAACGACCGGCCAGGCACGTGGATCATCTGCTGCAACTGACCCGCTATCGGCATATGCACCCGGTGATAATCCTTTGGTGACAGATAAACGGTGCAGAATTCTCCCTGCTCAAACTGCTCCGCCAGCAAACTATCACCGGCCAACAATTCAAGTAACGCAAAATCCTGACCTTTGGCCTGTACCAGGCGGCCATCGGTGATGGTTCCAAATTCACTCACCACCCCATCCGCCGGTGCCAGTATTGCCTGATGACCCTCAGCCAACGGCCGAGCATCAGGCCGGAGTTTTCGAACAAAAAAACTGTTTAAATTCGGGTAGCTATTCAGATCCGTAGAAGCAGCCTCTTGCAGATCAACCTTAAACCGGCGAATCACCCAGCGGATCAGCCAGGTTTTCAGCCAGGGCCGACGGCTACGGACCACCGACCACCAGATCCGACTCAACAAATGGTGCGGCAGAGCGGTAAAAACAAGCGCAAGCAGATGATCTTTCAAAATAGTTAGGTCAATTCGCTTTTTAAGTATTTGAAGTGGGCAGAACTTTTAGGAAATAGTTCGCCGAGTGGGGCAATAATAACAGTCCACCAGCGGCATTTCTGAGTTCAGTCAGTGATCGGGCCATCATTCAGCAAATATTCTCGAACCGACGCCTGCGGCCTAGTGGCCCCATCGCGGTTATTTTAAAATAACTACGGAATCGGTAACATCGAACAAACATCTTTTTAACTCCGCCAGCGTTCAGCGCTATGATCCCCAATCAACCCACTAAAAGCCTCTATTTAATGCAACAGCGCCCCCTTCGTATAGCCACCCGTGAAAGTGCTTTGGCCCTATGGCGGGCACGTTTTATACAAAGCTCGCTTTTAGAGATCGGCATAGCTAGCCAGCTTCTACCCATGACCACACGGGGAGATCAAATCCTCGATCGCCCATTGCAACAGATTGGCGGCAAAGGACTGTTTATAAAAGAACTGGAAGTCGCCCTGCTCAATGGCGAAGCTGATCTGGCTGCTCATTCTTTAAAAGACCTTCCCGCGACGCTGGCCGATGAGTTTGAACTAAGTACGGTTTGCGCTGCTGCCGACCCTCGCGACGCACTGGTGAGCAACCAGTTTGCTAGCCTCGCAGAACTGCCCGTGGG
>JAHRWJ010000302.1 GCA_019090185.1 Immundisolibacteraceae bacterium | reverse complement strand
TTTTATGCCGCTATTCTAGTCTGCTTTGGGGTCTGCTTTCGGGTTTTTTGTTTGTAGCCAGAGATCGACTGGGCGTGAGTTTGTCGGTTTTGGATCTGATTAGGGTTATGGATTGATGGCGAGGTGAAGTTCCGGTCAGCATCACCCTGGGTCGTGTTTCTAAACGTATCAGCTAGGCTGATATTAGATAAGTTTTTTCGAACTCGGTAGCCGGGACCGGTCTGGAAAAATAATAACCCTGCATCCGATCGAACAGAAGCTTCTGGCAGAGGGCTTTCTGTTTTGCGGTTTCCACCCCCTCGGCAACCACCTGTAGTCCTAATGTTTTAGCGAACGCATTGATCGCGTGCAGATAGGTTTCGTCACTGTTGTTATCTGAGATTGAATGGATGAAGGATTTGTCGATTTTCAAGACTTGGAAAGGATAGTTTTTCAGTTGCAGCAGGGAAGAGTATCCGGTACCAAAATCATCCATCGCCAGCTTAATCCCCCTTTTTGATAAATCTTCTAATAGCTGGGTACTGACGTCGGTGTTCTCGCTAAGAGCACTTTCAGTGAGTTCAAGCTCGAGTCGTTGGTGGGGAATATTGTATTTCTGCATAATGGATTCGACATTCTCCACAAAACTGTGGCTGCCGAGCTGCAAAGCCGATAGGTTCAGGGATAAGGATAGGTTCAGGTCTGTGGCGTTGAATTCGATCCGCCATTTCTGTAACTGTCGGCAAGCGCACTCTAGTACCCAGTCACCGATCTCGACGATCAACCCGATGTCCTCGGCAATCGGAATAAATTTATCCGGTGGGATTAAGCCTTTGGTTGGATGTTGCCAGCGAATCAGCGCTTCTGCGCCGGTAATGGCTTCACTGTTAATATCAATCTGTGCTTGGTAATAGAGCACCAGTTCGTCGCGACCCAGAGCACCGCGCAACTCCTGTTCCAGTTCAACCCGCTTCTGGATTTTTTCGTGTAGTGCTTTCGAATAAAAGTGTGATTGATTGCGGCCAGCATCCTTGGAGCGGTAGAGCGCAACGTCGGCACACTTCATCAGCTGTATGGCGTCGGTTGCACAATCTGGATAGCTGGCAATGCCCATGCTGGCGGAGATGTTGATTTCGTAGCCTTCAATCACCAGGGGCTGTTTTAAGACCCGCAAAATCCGCTGTGTTAGCCGTTCCGCGAGTTCGATATTGTCCAGGTCATGAATTAAAATGGCGAATTCATCGCCACCAAGGCGGCAGAGTAAATCCCCCTCTCTGACAGCAGTGGTTAGGCGGTTGGCGACCTCTTTGAGCAACGCATCGCCAATACCATGACCGAGGGTATCGTTGACATCTTTAAACCTGTCCAGGTCCAGCATCACTAACGCTAATTCGCTGTTTTGACGTTCGGCCAGTGGCAATGCCCTCGTTAGGCCGCGCTCAAACATATGTCTGTTGGCCAGTCCGGTGAGTGAATCTACCTCGGCCAGGTAGCGTAGCTGCTCACGGCTTTCTCTGAGCTCAGATTCAATTTTATGACGTTCACGGGCGTGTGAAATTGCCCGCATCAAACGCGAAGCAGTGACCTCACTTTTGACAATGAAGTCCTGGGCACCGTGCTCAATGCATTTAAGTGCCAGTTCTTCGTCGTTGGTATGGCTGAGCATGACGACGGGCGTATTGTTGGTCGGTGGACTGCGCAAAGAAATGAGCAGCTCAAGCCCGGTCATGGTCGGCAGCTGATAGTCCAGTAGTAGTAGATCGAATGGTTGTTGGTTTGCCAGCGCTAAACCGGCTTCTGCCGAACTGATCTCCGTCACATTGATGGCCTGCCCAGGTTTCTGCAGGCTTCGCATGGTGTTCATACGATCAACGATGTCATCGTCGATGATCAGAAGATTCAATTAGGGGTTCCTGTGAATTCGGTCGTCAAGCGCTTATGGCTGGTTAACAGGAAATTCAACGAGCCGCCAATAGTGGTCGAGTAGTTTTAATAGGTCGTCAAAACCGGTATCGAGTTTATTTTTAACGATGTAACCAGCGATGTGTTCGTTATAGGCGGCCACCTTGTCTTTGTCGTCGTCAGAGGTGGTGAGCACAAAGACCACCGTACTACGCAAGTTGGGGTCGTTACGCAGTTCTTTAAGCATTTCAATACCGGACATTCTGGGCATATTAAGATCCAGTAGCAGCAAATAGGGCTGGTTGACTTTTCTTGCTCTGAGCATCTCCAGCCCTTCAATGCCATCTCGGGCGCGAAAGAACGGATTGGCGAGTTTTAATTTCTTGAGCGCTCTTTCAACCCCCATTGCGTCAATATCGTCATCATCGACCAGCAGGATTGAGATCGGTTGAAATCCGTTATTGTTCATCGATAAAGCTCCTGAGGATTTGTTCTGAAGGCCAGCTAAAATGCATGGTGGTGCCGCGAATTCCGTCAGATTCAACGGTAATCAGGCTGTGATAGGTATCCAGTAATTTTTTGATAATGGCCAGCCCCATGCCGCTACCCTCGACTTCGTCGCGAGGCTTTAGGGTTTGGAAAATGCCAAAAATCCTACTGTGTTGCTCTATCGGGATGCCGGGGCCATCGTCGGTAACTGAAAATTGGTAACCAGTTTCAGTCGGTTCGCAGCTGATCTGAATGCAGCCCTGGTCAAGGTGGTGATGTTTAATCGCATTGTTGATCAGGTTTCGTAGGATTTGCTCTAGAGGCGCTACCAGGGTATTGATAGTTGGCAGCTTGTCGTCACAATGCAGTGAAAACCCCGCTGGCGGGTCGAGCATTCGAAAGATATCCTCGGATAGTTCGCTGATATCCACCGGCTTGATATCGCCATGATTTCGGCCAACTTTAGAATAGGCGAGTAGGTCATTGAGGAGCTGCTCAAGACGCTCGGTGCGGCTGCGCATCAAGGTTAAATATTGTTTGGTTTGGTCGCCGATGGTCTCTTTTAGATCTTCTTCAATCCAGCTGGCCAGCTGCATGATGCCGCGCAGTGGCGCCTTCAAATCATGGGAGGCCACATAGGCAAAATCATTCAAGTCTTTGTTGCTGCGTTCCAGCTCCAGGGTATATTTTTGCAGTGCCTGTTCGGTTAATTCACGGGCTTTGGCTTCGTTCTGTTTCTGCTGGTAAGTGTGAATATAGTCCATCAGCAGCCCCAGAAAGGGCACCGCATAAGCAAAGATTTTCAGAAAATGAGCAATATTGAAATGGTGATCAAACAGGGACGTGGAGCCAAAAGCCATATGTAGCTCTACCATCACCTCAGGAATCATGGCGATCACCAACGCGTGCGCAAATACACTCGGTTGCTGGCGATAAAAATAGGGAAACAGCCACAAACCCGCAAACAGATACAGCACCAGCGGAATGACATCGTAGGGCCGTGTTACCAGGCCATCGGGGAACTGGGTTTGGGGTAGTGAATTGCTGACGGCGCTGTAGTGGATAATCGCGTAGGCGATACCAACGGCGGCTAGAAACACGATCGACAGCAGCTCTAAGTTGGTTTTTTCAGACTCTTCATTGCGCTTACCCAGTAGCAGAAGCACTCCAGCGATCAGAATAAGGGCATTAAACATCCGGCATATGGCCCAGGTAAATGGGATCAGGTCGCGGTTGTCGGCCACCGCTTCTATCAGCCGATCGGCGGCCAGGGTGTGGAATGCGTCCATGCAACCGGCCAGAAAAAGTGCCGCGCCTATCACTAACGTGGTTAGGTTTCTGGAAATCATATAGTGGCTGGCGGCCAGAAATACCGTGAGTATGGCGACACAAAAAGCGGTCCATTCCAGCAACGTATGGGTAAACGCCCCGGAGAGTCGAGAAAAGAAAAAATCCATTTGCAAATGGGGTGCTAATTCGGCGACCTCATGTAAATCAATGGCTGTGCCAGAGGAGCCAAAATCGACCCCAAATATCGAGATAACGAAAGGTGCCAGGCAAGTCGCGATCACCAGGTAGAGGAAAATCCTGGGCATTTCCAGCGGTGTTTTAACCAGCCCCAGGGTGGTAGTCTGCGATGCTGATGTCATCGGCTGAACTTGAAAAGCATAGAGAATCCTGGGTTGTTTTTTATACAAACCCATAATGGATATAGAGCCATAATGGGTTTTATTTTGGGCTGAAAGGGGGAGGGATTTGGTACTTTGTAGAATCGGTCGAAACCTGACGGAACTTTAGCTCTGTGAGCTTAAAAGCTGGGCCCTGTGGCTTGAGTTCGTTTAACGTTCGGCGATAACAAGCTCTATAATCGAGAGTTAAGTAATCTAAATTTTGCAAGGGAGGAGGGGCAATGAACTACGATCTTTTGATTAAAAACGGTACTGTCGTCGATGGCACCGGTAGTGAAGGGTTTGTCGCTGATGTGGCCATTAAGGATGGCATGGTGGTTGCG
>JAHRWJ010000301.1 GCA_019090185.1 Immundisolibacteraceae bacterium | reverse complement strand
CCGTCGTTGCGAAGGTACTGACCAATTACCAGAATATCGTTAGGGTCTTCCTTGGTGAAGGCAATGTGATGCAAGTGGCTATCTTCACCTGGGTAAATCGCAAGCTCCTGACCACCGATATCTCTACACATGCGAAACAGCAGCGCGGACACGGTTTGGTTGTCGTCACTAACAATTTTTTCGGAGACCGTAAATTCCAGTACTTCAGTGAGAAATTTAACGGTGGCAGCTGGGTCGGAACTAGTCAGGCCAACGTGGTTGAGGAACATAGGCGCGGCAGTACCCCGGAGCTCTTTGGGTGTCACCCAATCCGGTGATTCAAAGCCGGTGACATAGCCGCTCTGTTCCATGTCGGCGAAAAGTCTGAGCCGTTGGCCGCCAGGAATAGTGAAACTAATGGAATTACCAAGGCTTTTTAAAGTCTCATTGGCGCCCGATGACTCGACACTGATGCCCGCCGCTTCGATTCGCTGACTCATCTGGTCCAGGTCTTGTTGATCGCGAACCTGAAAGCCGATTTCGATTAGCTGGTGCTGTTCGGTCTGCTCCAACACCAGGTTGTATTGAAAGGTTTCGTGCCAGCAGCGTAAATAGGCGCGTTCGGTATCACGCATGCTTTCGAGCATGCCAAATCGGTCTCGATAAAACTCAAGAGATTTAGTTAAGCGGTTGTCGTTTAAACCTAGTCGAACGTAGGCAATGCGCAAAATTCCGCGATGTTTTAGCCCCATGTTCCTCTCTCCTTGAAAACTATTGGCGGTTCTTCCCTATTGATTGGGAGTTCACTGTATTGAATTTGATAATCAGTTGCTTTAAGTGACCGCGTCAAAAAACCCTTCGGGTACGGCAGCTTCATAATAAAAAGCACCGCGAGGAAAATTCTCCACATCCCAGATGATGGGTGGCACGACAAAAGGTTTGCCCGCAGCCTGGTACGCCCCATTGAAAAATTCGTTACGGTTACCGGACGGATCGTGAAAATAGATAGTAGTGACCCCAGCGATGCCGTGGCGACTGACCCCATACTCCAAAGCAGGCACGTCATCTTCCTTGAGGATGTCCGCACCTTCCAGAACCTCTCCACGGCTATGCATGCCAAAAGCCATATGATGAAAAGCGCCGTCAGGCCCGGGGCCAAGAGCCAGGTCGTGCATGGTATTGGTGCAACTCATGAAGGCGGCAATAATATTGCCACCAGGATCAACTACTTTTTCGGTCAGGCTAAAGTCAAAAACCTTGGTCAGAAACTCCACCGTCGGTTCGGCGTTTTCACAGGAGAGCAGGGTGTGATCCAGATGGGTGACCTTGGCGCCAATTTTGTTTTTCGAGACACCGGGGGTCGGGTTGAGCATACCGTTGGCGTAGCCAATTTTGTCAATCTGATAGAACAGCAGCATGTTGTGCGTAGAGGGCAGGGTGATCATTACGCCGGGCCCCTGACCAGCGATTTCACCAACAGGTATATCGACTACCTTAAGTCCGTGCTCGGCAGCTGCCTCGGCGGCTTCCACCAGGTCTGACGGATCATTTACTTTAAAACCGACATGCTCGATTCCGGCTCGATCGCTCAAAGTGGCGACCACGCAGTGGTGGTCCTGACACTCATCGGCCTGGAAATAGGCCCGTTTATCATCGGCTTCGACCAACCGTAATCCAACCACATTGGTGTAGTGGTTGATTGCCTTCTGTAGATCCATGACCCTAACGTTGGCGTAGCTAAAGCGACTTATTGCCATCTCACTCTCCTCTCAATACCCTGACTTAGTTGCCTCTGGACAGGCTTAAGTTTGCTTAATTCCGATCATGATTCATAGGATGAATCTTACTTATTGTTTTGGTTTTCTGTTTTGACCCCAATCAATTCAGTCCGCATCAACCCAGCCGGGCTGACAATGGGTTGACCGTTCTTGTTTTCCAGGGCGACTCGGTTTCAATGATCAAATCGCTGCTTGGGGCGGCCACGCAGATTAGTTGATAGCTGATAGCTGCGTCATCACTCAGGCAGTGGTTTTGAGACATGGGGCTCAGCGCGGTTACCGTGCCACTGATGACCACCGCCTTGCAGGCACCACAGCCACCTCGAAGGCAGGTACTAGCGAGCTTAAAGCCGGCGGCTTTGGCAGCGTCGATCAGGGTTTGACTCGAATCGCAGCGAAACTGGATCGGCTCTAAGTCAGCGTGGCGAATTTCAATCTGGTAATCCATGTCAGGCTGCAGCGGTTTCTAGAGTGGCCAGCTCTGCCTGCAGCAGATCAATGCCAACCTGTCCTTTGCCCGCTTCGCTGGTAATGGCGGTGAGGGCTTTTTGCCCCAATGCGGCAGCATCACCACCGGCCGATTCTATCTGGGTTATCAATACAAGCCCCTGATCGAGGAATAGTCTTAAATCGGCCAGGGCGAGTTCTCTAACCCGGCCATATCCCTTTATGAGTCGGCCAGCATCGGCGGCCAGGGCACCAAATTTGTCGCCTAATGACTGCCATTCGCGGATGCCGGTTTGCCAGTTATGAATCTGTTGCATCTCCTGCTGATGGCGCCAGGAGCTAAGCCGAAAACGTCGGGTCCAGCCGATAAAAGCCATGGTGCGATAGCCCCAGAAAGAACTGGTTTTGATTTTCATTTCCAGGGTGATGTTTTCAAAGTCGGCATTAAGACGACGACCGATACCACGGACCAGTTCTGCTAACGCGGGTGGCAAAATGCCATAGAGTTGTTGCGGGTCTGGTGCCAGAAAATCCTCCACCAGCATTTTCTGGCCCGGTTTGAGGCCATGTTCTTTAGCGATGCCGGTAAACCGTGAGGGCCGGGTTTTTAACTGAGCGACCCGGGGTGAATCCTCATAGGTTAACCAGAGTGCAAGATGTTGAGCATAGAGGGCTTGTAGGTTTTCGTCGGCTTTGAACTCGTTGACCATCTCCAGGTAAGCCCGCGCATAGGTCTCGTTTTGATAATCAATTAGCTGATAAAGCGCTTCGGCGAGGGTTTGATTGATTTTCGCCGGTAGGGTTTGCTGCGCTTCAGTGAGTAACTTGCGATAGGCAGCCTGATTTTTACCGCTAAGTTTGGCCGCACGTTCATCGGCCATCTGCTGCCAATCTTTGACCTCCTCCTGCTGGAAATGGGCGCGGGGCAGGGTGCCATCGCGCATCATCTGGTAACCCAGGTCAAACGCCTTGATGTTGTCGCCCACATTGGAGCCTGCGTCGCTGATGGCCTGGTGGAACGGCTCTACCGGAAGGTTAAAACT
>JAHRWJ010000300.1 GCA_019090185.1 Immundisolibacteraceae bacterium | reverse complement strand
TTTAATATCAGCTGACTGACCACTTGGCAGACTCGGTCAAAATCACAGGTCACGATGGGTGTGCGTTGCAGGCTGGTTGTATTGATGGTGACTGGGTGATCACCAATTTTCAACTGCAGGTCATCAATTACTTTTTCAACCAGCAGTTGAACGTTGCTCTGTTCCTGGCTGAGCACCAGCTGACCAGCTTCAAGCAGGCTTAGGTCGAGCAGGTTATTCAAGAGAAGCAGTAGCCGTTTACCACTACTATGAATACGGTTGAAATACCGTTGCAGATTCGCAGGTTCGCTATCGAGGGCCTTGGATTCACCAAATTCAGCATAGCTGAGCACCGCGTGAAGCGGTGTTCTTAGTTCGTGGGAAATATTTGCCAGAAACCTGGACTTGGCCCGGTTAGCTGTCTCTGCCTGCTCAAGTGCGTCAACCAGGTGGTTTGTTTTTTGGGTAACTAGTTCTTCAAGCTGATCTCTGTGTCCCCGCAGATCTTCAGCGGCCAGGTGTTGGGCGGTTACATCGCGCAGAAATGCAACCATGGCGGGCTCGCCGTTGTATTGGCCGAGGGTTGATTTAATGTCCATCAGAACGGTTTCGCCGTTAGCGATTTTGATGTTGCGTTCGAGACGAAGACTTTGTTTATTCTCAAATAGGTCGGCGAATACCTTTTGTGATTGTTCGGGGTTTTCTAGATGGAAAAAACCTAAAAAATTATGGCCGATGATCTGCTGCTTGCTAAAACCGGTAATTGCCTCGATCCGATGGTTGGCAAAGACAATTTTTTGGTCACGGGTAACAATAACAATGCCATCGCCGCTATTGTTGACGATGGTGTTGTAGAGGTGTTCTGAAGCACTCAGTGCGGCTTGGTCAGCCAGCCGCCTGGTAATGTCGCGCATGATCGCCAGTACGTATTCGCCATCGGCGAGGGGGATGCTGCTTAGGCTGATTTCCAGATCAATAGGGCTGCCGTCGCTGCGCTGGCCGAGCCACTCAAATCGTAATGATTCGCCACCGCGCACCGTGCTGAGCATCTGTTCGATGAGCTCGTGACTTTGTCGGTTGCCCGGTTGCAGCGCCGGCGATAGGGCGCCTACATTTGCTCCGAGCATGGTTTCCCGGCTACCCATAAAAATATCTAGCGCCTGCTGGTTCAAATCAACCACGATCTGGTTACGAATCAGAAATACCGCGTCATTGGCCTGGCTGAACAGGGTTCGATAGCGAGTTTCGCTATCTTCAAGCTGGCGCTGCCAGTGGTGTCGATCGGTGATGTTTCTTAATGTTCCTTCCAGTCCGCCGGGCTGGTTATCGGCGTGATGCCAGGTAGAACCGCTAAACGCAAAAACCAGGGTTTCGCCGGTTGCGGTGATCAGCTCAATCGCTAGCTCTTCGCAGTAACCTTCCGGACCATTTATGACCTCCTGCAGCAGTTGCCACTGGTCGTCATTGATAAATCTGCGTAGTGAATAACTGCGTAGTTGATCGTTATCTTTAAGGCCGAGTGCGGGTGGCAGGTTTGGTGATGCCATCAGGATAGCGCCGCGATGATCGATCCGCAGGAAGTAATCGCGTAGGTTGTTAAAAACATCCCCCAGGTTAGGGTTGCTTGGCGAATCTAGCGAGGGTTGTTCGAGTTCGATTATGCCCTCGGGTAGCGGACGACAGCTAAATAGCAGCAGTGGTTGCTGATCGCTGACAAAAGAGCTGATACGGGTATCTAGGGGGAGTTCCCGCCACCGGGTTCCTTTTGGGGCGGTCATTTTTAACCGAAGCTGATCGCCGGCACCCATCCTGGAGGTGAGTTCTAGTAGCAGGTTCGCGTTGAAATTTTCGCACTGCAGTAGACTCCAGACCGAATGGCTACGCAGGTTGCGGGTTTTAAGTTGCCACAGCTGGCGGGCTACCAGGTTGGCAAACACCAGCCGACCCTGTAAGTCTGTTAGTAACAGTAGATCCGGTTGTTCATCAAGTAGTTGATCTTGCTTAATGAAGGTTGGAGGTGCGGCGGCCATAAAATAGAGGCTATTTTACGAAAATACGGGTGAAATCATCGATATTAGTGATGATTTTTATAACTGGATGTGTACAGAACATTGTAATAGCTGGCTTGTTGTCGTTATGGGGTTTTGTTCACGCCTGTGGTAGTTAACTATCGAAATATTAGCCGATATCGGCTTTGTTGTTATCAGTTGAGCTACCAGGTGTGTGGGTGATAAGGAAGCGATAAAAGACGCCGCGACCTGGTATTAATCGGCGGGGGTGGTGATAACTGAAGTTATCTGAACAAGCGTCTGGAGTGGGGCGGGTGGGAGTTCTGCCAGGGTTTGGTGGCAGGTTTCACAGCTTATGACGGCTTAGCAAAAAACCTCTAGCTCACCGGCATCGTTTAACCGGTGGTCGAACTTGCGTAGTGGATGGCGGCCATTAGCAATGCAAGCGCCAGATTTGAGATCAAACACCCAGTTATGTTTGGGGCAGGTGAGCTCGGTTTGTGCCAACGCCAGTTCTGGAATGTTGGTCACCTGATGGGGGCAGCGACTGTCATAGACGGTGATTTCCTGATTCTGGCGCAATACAAAAAAAGCCC